>JBEKZJ010000151.1:0-12451 GCA_049509995.1 Occallatibacter sp.
CACGCCGCCGAAGTTGACGCGGCCGATGCGGATGAGGCCGTCGGTGGTGATCTCTTCGACTTTTCCGGGAATCGCCAAGCACATAGCAACCTTCTTATACCGCTCGGGGGCGACGGTCAAATGTGATTTATATCACCTGGTCGTACGGCCGGGAGGGGGCCCGACATTGAAGGCTGGGCCAGGCGCAGGTCGCCGCGCCCCACGTTGCCGGGACGGGTGTGTCTCCGGTCCAAGATGTCAGGGATGTCCCCGGTCCGTACCACCTACCCCCCTCCCCCTATATGACCTACCTCCATATTTGAGAACAAAGGACTTATGGCCAGGGTATATCTCTCCATACCCTGAGTCTGGAATCCATGATTCACGGAACGATTGTGCGCCAATGTGGGGAAATTATCTGCGAAGACAGCGACTGAGGGACTAAGGGGCCGAGGGGCTAAGAAATCAGTGGGTTAGCTGCGGCGCGGGCCTGATTTAGGGCGAATAGGGCTTGACAAGTCCGTGGGATGAGCTGGAATCGAATCAGAATCGGCGAGAAAGTCAGTTCCAGGTGGGCGAAAACTCACCCGGAACTCGAACTTACGGCACCAAGGCTCGCTACGCGCATTGCCTGTTTGCAACAACTGACGCTCCAGTTTTCGTGCCGCCCGTCATCCGGTGACGCAGAGACTGTCTTGGCCAAGCAGCGATTGCAGTCTGCTACGGATTTGGCGAGCTTCCGCCATAGGCTTTCCCTTGGGATCGCGGTGTGGCCAATGTTGCGAACATAGCGAATGAGAAGTTCGCCATTCAAACATTCTCCGGTTCAAGTTACCGACAACCCCCTCTGGCGGGAACATCAGCGGGCTCGACTCAAGCAGTCTGAGAACAGGCTCCCACGCTCCGCTGGGAGTGCTGCACGATCAAATCCACCGCCGATCAGATTCAGCGTCAGCCGGAAGGCGAGCTGCCCTACTGAGGCTTTTAAGGGTTTTGTTGCGGATGAAGTGCCTTACCCCCATGCCTTGCGGAGGTACCCAGCGCATGTTTGGCGTGCGCGTAGGTCTTTTGAAGCGCATTGCCGGTATCGTCCTGCGCAACCGAAATAGCCACGTCCGTGGAGCTTCCTGCTTTGCAGAGGGATGACGTTGTGTGGCTAGCGCCACCTGCCAACACCTGCTCAGTGGAACTACTGTTGGCAATGATCCCCTGAGCGGGATGCTTCCCTGCGTTAAACCACGCTATGTCCGTATCTGGCATTTGGTTGAGACGAGCAATCGGCTCAGGCGGGAAGTTCGTGTTGCTCATTTTGTCCGTAAGCGGCCATTCGCTCGATGCGATAAAGACAGAACCGTTCATGGGATGGCCGGGCTCACCGAGATTGATGATCCGGCCGGGGCGAAGTGCCACCATATCGACGCACTTGTCTGCACCACACCCAGCTTGGCAGAGCGTCTCATTCAAGTAAGAAGCGTGCTTGCCAGGCGAGATCCAAACCTTGGTACCGTTCTCCTCAGCATGGATCGTTGAGGCACGCGTAATCTGGCTCACGTCGCATACCGTATTCTCGTGGGCCGCGGCATACCAATAGATGGCCTTCCATTTTGCGGAACCGAGATGGCGGTCCGATGCGCTGACCAGTACAGCCACGTGCTCCGTGTCGAGAGGATGCCCATGAGGCCCGCAGTCACGCCTCCAGAGATGATAAAAGTGAATCTCCGCAGTCGGGAGATCGTCGCTTGAAGACTTTGCCGGAAACACCTGGCCGTAGATGGTCCCGTTTTCGGCTTTCACAGTGGGAATCTTCATATTCGGAGCAAACTCCGCGGGAATCCCTGAGCAGTCATGCCGCGCGACCATGAACGTCGGAGCAAACTGAATCAAGAGAGCCTGCTCCAGCTCATCGCTCATACCGTCCTGGTCGGAATCAATGGCAAATTGTGCCTTCTGCTCAGACTCCTGGGCAGCTGCATTGCGCAATGCCGTGGGGGTAAGCAACGCGATTACCAAAAGGAGGGAAGCATAGCGCCTGAGGGTTCTCATTTGCGTCTTTCGGCCGCCGATCTACCAAGGACAGTTTACTCCACGTGCAGGATGAGAAGCATAACCTGCCCTATTCCCGCGAACTCCTCTTTTCGCCTTGTTCGACGGACCTGCCCAGAGTTGGCGGGGTTGAAGTCGGCGCACACCCCGTTTTTCAAGCGGCTCGGCTCAGCAGTTGGGTTGGCCGCTTCGGAAGACTTCCAGATCGCAAATAAAACGGGCGTTGGCCGGTCCACTGGCGCATCAACCTAACCCCTCATTGAGCGCAATGGTCTGATCGCGCACAGATCTCCATTTCGATGCGGCTGTCACATCGCGCAGGCTCAGCTCATGGTAAGGCGATTTCGCAACATTTGACCCGCTGACCTGAAGTAGAGAGTACCATCACAACGGCCGGGTTCTTACCGCAATCGCCGTTTTTCGAGCGCTTCATGGCAGCATGAGGCATGCGAGCGGCGATATTACTTCCGGCCAGCGACTACTCCTTGGTTTGAGACAGGGATCGGACGTTCAAATCCCATTATCCTGACGGAAGCGCACGCAGATCAGTTTCGTTACCCCGTGTGTGGAATGTCTAGCCACAAATACTCGAGAGCCCCGGCCAGGGCCCGTTGTTTCACGGCACGGTTAACGTGTCACGCGAGAAGTCGCGGCTGAGGCCGAGCTTGGTAGCCGCTTCGTCCAGTGCGACCTGACTAAAGAAGAACTGGTGCTTCGGGTTGGAGTTTGGGTAGAAGCGGATAACGATCTCGGGCCGAGTCACCGAGTCATTTATGCCGTCGTGAAAGGGGTAGCCGAGGTCTTGCAACAAGTGAAGAGAGCCTTCGTCGCCGGTTGGGTTGCCTGTGTCGCCGACGATAGCGAACACAGCTTTGCGCGTGCGCTTCGAGTAAACTGACACGAAGTCGCCTACCTTGACGCCGCGCCGGCGAGCGTCGTCGCCGCGAACGACATAGTTGATGTTGCGGGCGTCGACGTAGCACCGTGGGTCCCGCTCGTTTTGATTAGCTATATCGGTAAAGGCGGTCTGAGAAATGTAACAGCCGGGGAAGGGATCTTTTGGGCCCTGCAGAATTGGGCGTTTCTTGTCGTCGATAAGGTAGCCGACGATTTCCTTGTCGGCGCGCTCGAAATAGTGCGCATTGACGGGGATGTCAAGTGTCGGTTTGCCGGGCGGGCCGTAGGCGTTCGGAGCCCCGTCGACATCGACATCCATGCGGTGCGTCAGCATTTGGAAATAGGGATGCTGCGTCCGCTTCTGCGCATGCACCGCGACTGCAGCGCCCAGAGCGAAGGCTAAGACGATGGCCGAGACGGCTTGGACACTTCGGCAATTCCGCAAATCTGCGATCTCCTGGAACGGAAAGACTGAGGACCGGTCACGTCACATCTGGCTAGGGAGCGGCCCCGAAGTCCATCGGATAAATGAAGCGGGTCATTCTCATACTTGCTTCATAAATGATAATCCCGGTCCTAGCAGGCTGGTGGCCCCGTTGGCTCGATTGAGAGCCGAGTCAGATCTCCTCGTTTGATTAGTACCGACAAATCTTGGGGCTTCCCACATGCACTTTGCCGACGATTCGGCATTGCTCCGGGCAGCCAACCGGAAATTACCCAGCGCCTCGATTCGAGTTCTCTCCTCTGACCTTGCCGTTATTTTGGCCGTGAACTCGGCTATCCCGGCGGCCCTACCGTATTACGGCATCTTTTCCGGGGCAACTTCGAATCGCAAGCAGCTTCTTGTTACCGTTTGTCGTGACCTTGCAGATTTGCGCCTCGCCAATTCTTTTTCCGTCCACATCTACTCGGGAAGCGCCCATATCGCCGGTGGGGATTCTCGATTCACGCTAAATCGCCAATGCGCGAATCTACCGCCCAGAAGGCACATTCCGGGGTTCCGGTCGGATTACCAGCTACACGTACATGACCCGGCCCGCGGCCAGCTTCGGATGGTTTCCGGGGCGAATATCTGGCAAAGAGAAGAGCAGACGACCCGGCCGGTACCCGCAAGACCGGGCCGAGTCGGGGCTGGAAACGTGACTCACGGTAGTCGTCAATTCCTGTCAAGCAAGTCCCGGATTGCGACCCTGCCGCAGATCCCACAATGCCGCGACAAGAGCATCCACTTCCTGGCATGTGTTGTAAAGCGCCACCGAGGCGCGGAGTGTGCTCTCCAGGCCAAAGCGGCGCAGGATCGGCTGCGCACCGTGATGGCCGCCGCGAACAGCTATGCCCTTCCGGTTCAGATAATCGCCGATCTCTTCGGTGCGGAAGCCATCCATCACAAAGGAAAGAACGCCGGCCTTCTCTTTTGCCGCGCCGATAATGAGCAGGCCAGGAATGCGCGTGAGCGCAACGGTGGCATAGGTAAGCAGCATCTGCTCGTGCCGCGAGACATTTGCTATGCCCACGCGATCCAGAAAGTCGATCGCTGCGCCAAGACCAACCGCATCGGCAATGTTTCCCGTGCCGGCTTCAAATCGTTGTGGAGGCGGCTGGTAGAGCGTTTTCTCAAAGGTGACGTCCTGGATCATGTTTCCGCCACCCTGCCACGGTGGCATGTTATCCAGCACCTCGGACTTACCATAGAGCACGCCGATACCGGTCGGCGCGAAGACCTTGTGACCTGAGAAGACGTAGAAGTCGCAGTTCAAAGCTTGCACGTCGACGCGCATATGGGAGACGGCCTGCGCACCGTCCGCCAGCACGCGTGCGCCGTGACGGTGAGCGGTCTCGACCATTTCCTTCACAGGTACTACTGTGCCGAGGGCATTCGAGACGTGTGCGATCGAGACCAAGCGAGTCTTTGTTCCAAGCAGCTTTTCGTACTCGTCGAGCAGCACTTGGCCGGAATCGTCTACGGGTGCAACGCGCAGCCGAGCGCCCTTTTCCGCGCACAGCATCTGCCAGGGAACGATGTTGGCGTGATGCTCCAGCCAGGTGATGACGAGCTCGTCGTCCTTTTGAATGTTGCGTCGTCCCCAGCTTTGCGCCACCAGATTGATGGCCTCGGTGGCTCCACGCACAAAGACGATCTCGCGCGTGGCTCCGGCATTGAGGAAGCGGCGCGTCTTCTCTCTCGCCGACTCGTAGGCGTCGGTGGCGCGTGCAGCCAACTCGTGCGCCGCGCGATGCACGTTCGAGTTTTCGTGTTCATAGAAGTAGGTGAGACGGTTGATGACCGATTGAGGTTGCTGCGTCGTCGCCTCATTATCAAGCCAGATTAACGGGTGTCCGTTAACGACCTCTCGCAGAATTGGAAAGTCGCGCCGAATCGCTTGCACGTCAAACGAATCTGAAGAGAGGCCGAGATCGCCCGGCAGTTCGGGCTGCCCGGCTCCCGGAACCACCACCGGGACGACATTCATTGGATAGAGGGGTCGGGGCTGATGCAGAGCATCGTTGGAGGCCGGGCGCGAAAGTTGGGCGCATGAACCACCGTCACGGAGAGCTGAGGCGCGTCCAGGTCGAGTGGCGCTGCAAATGGATTGCCGTCGATCGAAGTGCTTTTCTCCGCGCGGTCTGGCTTCTCAGGCAGGGCACCAGCCGGAATGGGACCGGGTATCGTGGGTGGAGTAGAAAACAGCGGTCGCGCTTCTTCGAGGAAGGAGAACGCCGGGATCGCTGAGGAATCAACCGCACCAAGAGCGCCGGGAACTGCCGGCGCGGGAGGCTGCGGAGATGTTGTCAGCTTAGATGGTTGAACTTTTGGGAGCAGCAAGGAAGGTATTGCCGCAAATCCTTCTTCGCTGGGCACTGCGTTTCCAGACGCTCGCAAACGAGTATGCTGAGGCGCTGGCTCGGCGGCGGGTTCAACAAAGAGTGGCCTCGCTTCCGCGAGGAATGCAAACGCCGGCCCCGCCAATGGGTCAATTCCACCCCTGGAAACAGCGGGGACCATCGACGCAGGTCCGGATGGGCGCACACCTGGCGCGGCGCCTCTGTCCGGCGTGGATACGAGTATCCCAGGTTGTGCTTCGGTCAAACTGCCCAATGCACCTGGAACCGCGGGTGCAGTCGCACTCGGCACCGCCGCATGAGGATTGCCTGTGAAAGCGGAGTTAGGTGGCAGCAGCACATTGGCCACATTAATAGCAGGCTGCTGAAGTTCGTCGGGCAACGCATTGAACATCTCGTTGGCCATGCGCGCCAACTCGGCCGGGGAGAGAATGCCGGAAGTTATACCTTCGCTCCCCGGCAAGCCCGTACTCACGTTGCTGACCTCTGGAGCTGCTGTTGTAACAAGTGTTTGCTCACTTGTACTCATGGTATTGACCCACGTCTACGTCTTCGAGCAGTGCGATTGCATCGTCTGTGAGCACGGCGGCGGAGCAATACAGCGACACCAGGTAGGATGCGAGAGCTCTCTGATCAATTCCCATGAAACGAACCGACAGGCCAGGGCTCTGTTCCCCCGGAAGTCCCGGCTGGAAGAGGCCCACCACGCCCTGCTTCTTCTCACCAACGCGCAGCAGCAGAATCCTGGTCTTATGGTCCTTGCTTCTCACGGCGATCTTGTCCGAGGGAATCAGCGGAACCCCGCGCCAGGTCAAGAATGGCGTACCGAACAGAGTCACTGTCGGCGGAGGCACGCCGCGGCGGGTGCACTCCCGTCCAAAGGCCGCAATGGCGCGCGGCGGCGCAAGGAAGAACGAAGGCTTTTTCCAGACCATGGTCAAAAGCTCGTCCAAATCGTCCGGGGTCGGTGCGCCTTTTCGGGTCTTGATCTTCTGCGAGTCGGCTACGTTATTCAGAAGTCCATAGTCCGCATTGGTGAGAAGTTCGCTCTCCTGTTTTTCCTTGACGCTTTCAATAAGCAGCCGCAACTGCTCGCGAACCTGATCGTAGGGATTGCTGAGAAGATCGGAGACGCGGGTGTGAACGTTGAGAACCGCATTGATGCTGCTCAACCGGTATTCCCGAGGCTCATCCTGGTATTCAACGTACGTGGAAGCCAGCGTCGACTCATCTTCGTGCCCGCAGGTCGACTCAATGACCTTGGCCTCATCCACCTTGTTGACCCTGAACGTTCCCGCCTCAAGCGGCTTTTAGTCCAGCAGGCGAACCAGCCAGCGTGGCGTGATGGCCCCAAACTGCGGAGCCGTTTTGGTGACATTTGCAAGTGGAAATGCCGCCTCCTCGCGCAACGAAGCGCGTTTGCCTTCTTCAGTCACAGGTTGCCTCCTTCTGAGTCAATAGCCTTGGGATTTGTAGAGCCGGCGGACAAACTCCGCAAGTGGACAAATTCAACTTTGAATATGAGTCTCGTGGCTGAAATCTGGCTGGCGCCAGCACGCAAACCTCGAGGCCGGCGTTCAGATCGATGGCATTGGACTTGGGGTTGCTAGTACTTCCGCACACTCCGATCGACGCGATCGGACCAGGCGTGAATCCCGCCCCTGAGGTTCCACACCTGGTTAAAACCCGCCTTGTACGGAAGCTGCACTGCCTTGGCGCCTCGCGGTCCCATCTTGCAGACGGTGACAATCTTCTGGCTCGCATCCAGTTCACTCACCCTTTTCGACAATTCGGCAAGCGGCATAAGGTGCCCACCAATGTTGGATGTTTCGTACTCGAACTCATCGCGTACATCAAGCAGAAAGAGATTCTTGCCAGCATCCAGCCGCTGCTTCAGTTCCTCAACACGGATTTCAGGTACACCCATTGTTTCTCCTTGCCTGGAATCTCTTTGGCGACTGCCTCTTGTTTGCCGCACCCGCCTCGGTTTCAACCCAAAATAGAAAACCCACCTGCCAGCACGATCTCTAGCGGTGGGTCCAAATGAGGCGGTAGCTTGTAAGTTCCTCTAGCCCAGCCACTTCCTCACGCCAGAATGCATATGCGCGCAACACATCGCTGCACAACAACACATTTCGGCGCTCATGGGGCTAAGGATGCTCACAAAGAGAATGTAACACAAACGGCCCTGAACGGCAATCGGAACTCTCCTCCAACACTACATACGCCCGAAGGGGGAGTTGACATCAAGTTCATTCCGTGCGAAACTTGGGTTTCCGTGCCAGTACGTGCGGAATTGTTCGTCCTCAACGAGAGATGACCTTGATTTCCAGCCTTATCCTCGCCTGTCGCACTCTGTGTTGTCGCTGACCCATTCAGCGGCGATATGGCCCATACCTGCGCAGGCGCGATTGCACACTGACAATCGAAATTCTGGCTGAACAGAAGTAATTCTTCTGCGCTTGGACTCCATCCATTTGTGTTTATCCGTTCCATGGAGCAGTGCATGATTAACCGAAGGAGTTTTCTTGTTTCTGCCGCTGCAATGGCCGGCGGCGCGCTCACACAACCCATCCTGGGACAGGTGGCAGGCCGGAAGCCGCTCACCCGCAAGCAGCGCGTAGACCGTGCGCTCGCGGGGCGCGATGTTGACCGTCCGCCCTTCACCCATTGGCATCACTTCGGACCGCAAACACCGGAAGTTCACGCCAAGGCGACCCTCGACTATCACTGGAACTACAAGACGGACATCGTGAAGGTGATGAGCGATTATCCGTATCCGAAGCCCGAGGGCAACTGGTATGAGCTGAAGGTTCTCGACAATCCCTTCCCTGACCAGATTCGCGCTTTGGAGTTGATCAACACCGGTTTGAATGGTGACGCATACATTCTTGAGACAGCCTTCAATCCCTGGCAGGTAGCTGTCAAGTTGTCGTCGAAGGAGGAGGTTCTTCGCTTGCAGCAGGAGAACCCGCAGCGTCTGCTCGACGCGCTTGATGTGCTCACTCAGTCGCACATCAATCATGCAAAGCGAGCCTTCGCGGTGGGCGCTTCGGGCATACTCTTCTCGATTGCAAACGCCAAGCGTGAGGAGCTTTCGCCAGCGGACTACGCCAGGTTCAGCGCGCCATTCGACAAGCGTTTCTTCGATGCGACCGCCGGCGCCAGGCTGACCTTCCTGCATCTGCACTGGGAGAACGAATATGTCGACCAGTTCGTTGGCTTCCAGGCACCGGTAGTCAACTGGTCCGTGCAAACCAGTGGCGTGCAGGTGAGCACCGTGCGCGGCAAGTTCTCGCAGACCATCGCCACCGGGATCGATGAGGTCAGGTACAAGGACCTCTCTCCAGCCCAGATCCGTGAGCAGTGGCAGAGTGCCAGCAGCGCTGCCGGAAGCAAGTTCATTCTCACGCCTGGTTGCTCGGTCCCCAATGACAGCACCGACGAGGAGTTATCCCGGCTTCCGCAGGTCCTGGGAGCCTGATCCTATGTCCTTCTTCCGCATCCAACCCGCTTTTGTAGCCGCTGTGCCCGTGCGCTTCGTTACGCGCAGCGCACACTTCCGTTGTTGTCCTACCTCTGCAAGCTGACGCGCATCCGCGCGCTTCACGCCAAAATTCCTCTTTCCAGTGAACATTGCATGCCGGAGGTCTATCCGGCGTTTACGAAGGTCTGCGTTCAAAAGCGGACTTTCCCTCACTTTCTTCATTCTTAGGAGGGTTCAAATGATCTCAGTACGCAAGGCATTCATCGTCCTGTTCCTGCTCATCTCGGCGCCGCTGTTCGCACAGTCCTATTCGGCCGAGGTCCGGGGTCTGGTGACCGACCCCAGCCACGCGGTTGTCGGCGGGGCCAAGATAACGCTCATCGACGAAGCCAAACGAGTATCCCGTGTTGCCGTATCGGATGGAGCCGGGCTCTACATCTTCAGCCAGGTTGACCCGGCCAGTTATCAGGTTGTGGTCGAGAACGCGGGGTTCAGGCGTTTCGAACGCGGCGGCATTGTGGTTGGCACGCAACAGTCTGTGACCGTGGACGTGCCGCTCGAAGTCGGCGATACTTCGCAAACCGTCGAGGTGTCGGCGGGCACGCCACTGCTCGATACGACCAACGGCTCAACGTCGACGGCATTGGAAGAGCAGAAACTCCTTGACCTGCCCGTCTCCACCAGCGACGGACGAAACCAGTACACGGTCATCAATGTCTCGCAGAACGTGTTGCCCGTAATCCGCAGTTCCGGGTTTATCGACCAGAGCGACACTTCCACCGTATCCATTGCCGGCAGCCCGGAGTCCACCAATCAATACTTGGTCGACGGTGTGCCCATCACCGACACCGTCAACCGGCCCACCATCATCCCCGCGACCGAGGCAACCCAGGAACTCAAGGTCCAGGTAACCACATATGATGCCGAAGTGGGAAGGACGGGCGGCGGCGTATATAACACGCTGCTCAAGTCGGGCACCAACGACCTTCACGGCTCGCTCTACGGAGTTACAAGCCAGTCTGTTTTCAACGCCAACAATTTCTTTGCCAATCGCGCAGGTGTCCCGCGTCCCAATACCCCCTTCTACAGTTATGCAGGCTCGATCGGCGGCCCGGTAATCGTTCCTCACCTTTACCACGGAAGAAACAAAACGTTCTTCTTTTTTGCCGAGGAAGGATTCAGCGAAAGCAATTTCCTGCGTGCCAGCTATCAGGTGCCATCCGACCTCGAACGCACGGGCGATTTTTCGCAAAGTTACGTCTTGTCGCCCACTGGCGCGCAGGTTCCCATTACCATCTATGACCCCAATAGCCGGCAACCTATCCCCGGCAACAAGTTCACCCCAACCAGCACGGTCGGCCAGGCTATCGTCAGTTACTTCCCGCACGCCAACGTGCAGGGGTTGCCCTCGGGAGGATCGAACTATCTTGCGGCAACACCGGGGCCGGCAAATCGCGGCGACGAGTTCGTCGGCAAGCTCGATCACCAGTTTTTCAAGTGGTGGGCAACCAACGTCTCCTATCTGCACTACTTCTGCCTGATTCCCTTTGGCAATGCGCTGGGGACCGTGCCCGGATCGGAATCCATCACCTATAACCGGCACGTGGACGCGACGAACTTGAATAACATCTTCACCATCAATCCCACCACCATCCTGAGCGTCCGCTTCGGCTTCAACCGGTTCCCCAATGTCATTCTGCCGCTGAGCAACGGCTTCAGTCCCACCACCCTCGGACTGCCCGCCTACAACTACCAGCTCAGTTTCTTTCCGCCGGTGAATGTCACCAACTTCACTTCTCTGAGTGATTCGACGGCAACCAGGGACTTTTGGTACTCAAGGAACCTCTTCACCCAGGTCGCCAAGGAGGTCGGCAAGCACAGCATCAAGGCCGGCCTCGATTACCGCTCCATCGACCTGTCCTTCACCGACTTTCAAAGCGCTCCAGGGTCCTTCAATTTCACTGGCAACTTCACGGAACAGGCCCCCAACACACCTGATGGAGGAGCTTCAGGCAGCGCCATCGCCGATCTTCTTCTGGGTTTGCCGACCAGTGGAAACATCGAGGAGTCGCAGCGCTTCTACCAGTACATCAACTACTGGGGCGCATACGTGCAGGATGAATTCCGTATAACGCGGAAGCTAACCCTCGACCTTGGATTGCGCTACGAGTACGAGACCGGCCTGAAGGACTCCAACAACAACGAGGTCGTTGCTTTCAATCCAACCGTCGCCAGTCCGCTGGCAACTCTCGTGCCGGGAACCGTCGGCGGCCTCGAATACGCTGGAACGGGCGGCCGCAATGAGACCGGAGAACTTTCCAAGCTCAAGTTTGCCCCCCGCCTTGGATACTCCTACGCGCTTGGACAAAAGACAGCGATTCGCGGCGGCTTTGGAGTCTTCTATTCGCCTTTGCGCTACGACGCGACGGCGGCTCTCCAAACCGGGTTCACCACCGAGACGCCGCTCATCTCCAGCAACAACGGCGATCTGACTGCGGCATCAAGTTTTTCGCTCAATAACCCGTTTCCAGGCGGGCCGCAAGCTCCCACCGGAAACGTCAACGGCTTGCTTACAGGCATCGGCGACCCCATCGCGGCCTATAGCCAGAACATCAAGTCTCCGGTCATCTACCAGTTCTCGACCGGCATTCAACGCCAGTTGTCGAACAAGACGATTCTCGAAGTGGACTACGTAGGATCTCGTGGGCATCATCTTCTGCCTTCGCCGCAAGGTGGCGGCAGCGCATCCCCAGCCGGCGGAGGTCGAACCAACATCGACCAGCTCAATCCTTCCTACTTTTCTCTCGGCGCGGCGGCGCTCAACGCCCCCACAGCCAATCCGTTCTATCAATTGGGAGGGCCTGGATTGATCGGCCAGCAGACAGTACCCTATTCGCAGTTGCTATTGCCCTTTCCGCAATTTGCATCCGTCAACGTGATCACCACCGACAGCGCATCGAGTTATAACTCGCTCGCTGCTCGCGTCGAGCGGCGCTTCTCAAATGGATTGACCTTCCTCAGCACTTACACCTGGTCGCGCAATCTTGATGGCTCTTACGAGACATCCAGCCCCTCGGGGGGCTCTAAGGAACCTCTGCGCAGGTTCCTGGTTTCACAGCGGCGAAGCCGTTACGGCTGATTTCTTCCGTTTTAAACCAAATGTTGTCGAAAAGTGCGGGTTGCTGCTGGTCTTATTGGTCTCTT
>JBEKZJ010000152.1:0-12338 GCA_049509995.1 Occallatibacter sp.
CAACTGCGGATGATCTCGTTTCCGCTGGGAGGGGTAGCCGCGGGGAGCATTGGGCTGGGCGGGCGCGGGCAGCTTGTGAACTGGGAGATCTTCAACCGCCCGAACATGGGATTTCGCCCACCGTATGCGTTTCCGTCAATCTGGGCACAGGCGGGAAGCGGGGAGCCGGTGGCGCGCGTGCTTGAGTCGGGCATTCTGCCGCCTTACGAGGGGCAGGATGGCCTGGGTTCGAGCAATGTTCCAGGGCTGAGCCGGCTGGAGTCGGCAACGTTTACCGGGGAGTATCCGCTGGCGCATATCGATTTTCTTGATCGCTCACTGCCGGTGAAGGTTGAATTGGACGCCTTTTCGCCCTTCATTCCTCACGAGCCGGACGACTCGGGACTGCCGGTGGCTATTCTGCGCTATCGCGTGACCAACCCGGGCCCTGCTGCAGCCAGGGTGGGCATTGCGTTCTCCATTGAAAACCCCGTGACCACGAAAGAAGACAATGGCGGAGCCGCGAAACAAAAGGCGGATGAGGGACGTCGGAACGCGTATCGCTCGGGAGATGGCGTCGCGGGGCTCGCAATGAGCAATCCTGGGTTGGCTGCAGACGACCCCATGGCGGGAGAGTTGGTGCTGGCCGCGACACTGGATGGCGTCGTGGAGGCTTCGCATTGGGAGGGGTGGCCCGCAGGCCGCTGGTGGAACTCTCCGCTGCAGTTCTGGGACCGGTTTTCAAAGACGGGCGACCTGGGCACACAGCCGGAATCGCACAATGCCGTGGGCGTGCTCTGCCTGAGGAGGACGATCCCTCCTGGGCAGACGGCGAGCTTTGAGTTTTTGCTCGGCTGGCGGTTCCCCAATCGCACTCCGGACTGGATCGGGTGGGCGGCGCCGCCGGGCGAAGGCAAGATCATCATCGGCAATTACTATGCGGTCCGCTTCAAGGATGCATGGGAAGCCGTGAGTTACACGGCGGCACATTTGGAAGAGTTAGAAGCGCGCACCCGCATGTTTACTAATGCCTTGCGCGAGAGCACGCTGCCTGGGGCGGTGAAGGAGGCGGCGAGCGCAAACCTTTCCACGCTGGCGACAACCACCTGCTTCCGCACCGCGGATGGCGAGTTTCACGGCTTTGAGGGCAGCGACGACACGCAGGGATGCTGCTTTGGTAACTGCACCCACGTGTGGAACTACGAGACGGTAACTCCGTTCTTGTTCCCCTCGTTTGCCAGGTCGCTGCGCCGGAGCGCTTTTGGCCACTCGATGGACGATGCGGGCGCGATTCATTTCCGGCAGCTGCTGCCAGAGGGTAAGGCGCGCTCAGGATTCGCGGCAGCGGACGGGCAGATGGGGCAGATTATCCATGCCTGGCTGGACTGGAAGATCTGCGGAGACGAAGCGCTGCTGCGCAGCACCTGGCCGCGGGTGAAGAAGGCGCTGGAGTTTGCGTGGGTCAAAGGCGGATGGGACGGCAACCGGGATGGCGTGATGGAAGGCGTGCAACACAATACCTACGATGTTGAGTTTTATGGTCCCAACCCGATGTGCGGAATCTACTATCTAGGGGCGTTGCGGGCCGGCGAGGAGATGGCGCGCGCGGCCGGCGACACGTCGTCGGCGGAGGCATACAGGATGCTGTTCGAGCAGGGAAGCCGGTGGATCGACGCCAATCTGTTCAACGGCGAGTTTTACATACAGAAGGTTCGTGGATTTCGCCAAGACGAGATTGCGAACAACCTGCGCAGCGACATGGGTTCGGAGAACTCGGAGACTCCGGAATACCAGGTGGGCGGCGGTTGCCTGGCCGATCAACTGATCGGCCAATATCTGGCGGAGATTGGAGGGATGGGACCTCTCGTCTCGCCGGAGAACATTCGCAGGACGCTCGGCTCAATTTACAAGTACAACTACAAGCCAACGCTCAAGGATCACGATAATGTGGAGCGAACCTATGTGCTGAACGATGAGGCGGCGGTCGTAGTCTGCGACTATGGCAAGGCCGAGCGCCCCCGGATTCCCTTTCCCTACTATGCGGAGGCGTGGACCGGGCAAGAGTACCTGGTAGCCGCTCTCATGATGAATTGGGGCATGGTGAAGGAAGGTCTGGAGTGCGTCGGGAATATTCGTTCCCGCTATGACGGAGAGAAACGGAACCCGTGGGACGAACCAGAGTGCGGCCACCACTATGCTCGCGCCATGTCTTCGTGGTCCGCCGTCGTTGCTCTAAGCGGTTTCCTCTATGATGGGGCCAAAGCATCCGTGGTGGCAGTGCCGCGAATCCCGCGGGACGACTTCGAATGCTTCTGGTCGACGGGGACGGGATGGGGCACGTTTTCACTGCGCCGGCAGGCCGGCGGCACACTTTTTGCCGTCAAGGTGCTGGCCGGAACGCTCACCTGTCGTTCCTGCGAGATTGCCGCGTCGGGCACGACGGCTTCAGTCGAAAGTGGCGGAAGGGCGGTTGAAAACCGGTTGGAGAAGCACGAAGAACGGATGGTGGTGACATTCGATCAAACCCTGCGCCTGGCCGCGAAGGACGAGATTCGGATCGAGGTGCGCGGATGAGCTTCGGCTCACAACTGCAGAGGCCATGGATTGTACTCGTCGGCGGCTTCCTGGGGTCGGGAAAGACCAGCCTGATCCTGGCGGCGGTCCATTTGCTGGAGCAGCGCGGGTTGCGCTGCGCCATGATCCTCAACGACCAGAGCGATGAGCTGGTGGACACGCGCCATGCCGAGAGGCAAGGTGTGCTTTCGCGCGAAGTGACCGGCGGATGCTTTTGTTGCAGGTATTCCGGATTGATATCGGTCATCGAGGAACTGCGGACATGGTCCCCGGATGTGATCTTTGCCGAGCCTGTGGGAAGCTGCACGGACATCTCGGCGACAGTGTTCGGTCCGCTGCGGGAGCAGTTCGATCGTTACAGAGTGGCGCCGTATACCGTGCTTGCCGATCCGGCCCGCGCCGCCGCGCTGCGGAGCGAAGATGCGGATTCCGACCTGGCCTTCCTGTTTCAAAAGCAGTTGCAGGAGGCCGACCTGGTCTGTATGAGCAAGGCCGATCTCTATCCGGACGCAGCAGGCATTCCCGGGCAAGAGGCGCGGTGCTTGAGTGCAAAGACAGGCCAGGGCGTTCAGGAATGGCTGGATGAGATTCTGTTGGGATCTCTCGAAGCGGGAAGGACAACCCTGGAGATCGACTACGCACGCTACGCGCGCGCGGAAGCAGCTCTTGCGTGGCTCAATCTAAGCTTCGTTCTTGAGCCCGCCTCTCCCGTGTCTCCAGCCCTGGCGGTTGGGCCATTTCTGGACCGCATGGACGAGGCGCTGACCGCGGCCGGAATTTCCATTGTGCACCTGAAGGTCTTCGACAGCTCAGCGACGGGCTGGCTGAAGGCGGCGGTGTGCGCGAACCGCGAAGAGCCGAGAGTGGAGGGGAATCTGGATGCGTCTCCCGCAGACCGGCATGAAGTGCTCGTGAATCTTCGCGCAAAAGGCAGCCCCACCCTGGTGCGGAAGATTGTTGAAGAGCAGCTGCGGGAAGTGGAGGGGAGGACGCTCGGGGTGCGCCTCGAGTGCTTCAGCCCTGCTCCACCGAAGCCGGAACGGAGAGTGCCCAGAGCGCGCCTCTGATGGGTATGATCGCGAAAACCAGCCATGGTTGCTGCCGGGCGTTGCTGCCTTAAGATCTCCAACCGTTCAAGAAACGCGTCGCGCAGGCCAGCAACGGCGACGTGGCTGCGCTTCGGCGTATTCTGGCTGCCGGAGCCAAGATCAACCAATCCTACCAATGCGGCGCCACTCCGCCCATGGCCGCAGCCCTGAATGGCCAAACCGCCGCCGTCAAAGCCCTCATCGCCAGGCGTTCCCATGCCTCCATTTCTCACCCTCGAAAAAGAAGAAATGCTAAACGATCGAAGGCGGCCTGTCCATGCAAGGCATGGTTTGCGTCTGAATGGGAGGATGATGTGCGAGCGAAGGGAGCCGATAGGACTTGAGAAGGAGGAAACGGCAGGCGGCGTCAGCCGGCTGCGGGTCCTGGAGCGGGCCGGGAAGGATTTCCAGGGTGGGTGGCCGCGGATTTTTCTCATCCAGCTGATTCTCGGCATATACTGACCTGTCTCTACCTCGAATTTGAAAGCCGGTCTGGTGATCCGGCATTCGAGATACGGCGACAGCAATGCGCAGTTCAACGCAGTTGAACAACGGATGAAGAATCCGAAACACTCCAGCTGAAAGACGTGCTGGAATGACGAGGAGCGGAGGCTGACCATGGAAGTGGAGTTCACCGCCAGACAAGTGAAGATCTCCAAGGCGCTACGCACGCTGGCCGAGGAGGGGATGGAACGTATTACCCGCATTCTGGGCAAGACCGCGCGCGCCAGCATCACCTTCAGCGCGCAGAGGCACATGCAGATCGTGGAGCTGACCGTCCAGGTGCGGCTGCAGACGATTGCGGCCACCGGCAAGGCCGACACCCTGGATGCGGCGCTGCGGGAGGCGATGGAGCACGCCGAGAACCAGGCGCGGCGCTACCGGGACCGGCGGCTGGAGCGTAAACGGCTGCCCAAGGAAGAAAAGGTGCTGACGGCGCCCCCGGTGGCCCGGCCCAAGTCTCGCGCCGCCCAGCCGCCTGCCGACGCCGGCGAGGGGAAGCCTGCCCCTGGGACGGCCCGCGCGTCGATCGCCGTGCACTCGTTTCCCAACCGCGCCACGGTGGTCGAGCCGCACATTCTCAAGAGCGCCGAAGCGATTTCCCTGCGGCCGATGACCATCGAAGAGGCCGTGAAAGACGCGGAGTTTCGCGACCGCGACCTGCTGATCTTCCGCAATCCTTCCGGAGAGACGTTTGTGCTCCATCGCCGCCGCGACGGGCAGATGGAACTGGTGGAGATTCCTTAAGAGCAATTTCAGGGTTAATGGGACGTGGCGGAGGGCCGGCAGGGCGGCTTTTACTTGAACCCCACGGACGAAGACCTGTCCGTGGGGGCCGAGGTGGTGAAGAAGCTACTTGAGTTCATTGGCCCCCCTTGCGGCAGCCCTCAATTGCTGTTGCCGTTTCGAACATCGCGATTTCGATTGCAGCCGGAACGCCTGGCCCCTTGGTGTGCGCTGCCGGGACGGCTGGTTCCGGTGCGGCAGGCCGGTCATTGCCCGGTATTCGCTCTTCAAGTTTCGAACTTGTGATTTGCGCCCGAGCGCAGGGTGGAATTGTGCCCGCAAACGAGACATCCCGCGGACTTTGGTTGCACCGAATACCCCGGTTTAGGGGATGGAGGCCGGGCTGTTTCCGGCCTACGATTTTGGATATGGCTGCGCCGATCTGGAAGGCTGCTATCAAGCGGCAAGATACCACCGGAGTCGGGGATCGACGCGGTTCCCAGGGAGACGACGAGCTTGAATCTGCCGGAAAACTCTGACTCCGTCCAACAGCAGGAGATCCTCGACGCCTTGCCGGTTCTGGTTTTTCTGGAGCGGGCGGGCAGGGTGGTCTACGTCAATACGGAGGCGCGGCAGATGCTGGGCGTGGGCGAGGACGAGTGGATCCAGCGCCCGGTCGAAGACGTTTTGTGGGGACTGTTTCCGGGTACGGCCGAGCCGCAAACGCTTCTGCTCGCAACCAGGCGGAACAGCCCGTTCCATGCCACGCTGCCGGCCAGAAATGGTCGCCTGTTGCCGGTCGAAGGCACCTATAGCATTCTGAATGCGGAACTGCGCCAGGCGGTGATTGTGGCTCATCCCAGTGGACGGGCGCGGGCGCCGAAGTCGCGGCTGATAGAGGATGTGCTGGCCAGCATTCCCGAGGCGGTGGTGATCGAGCATGGCAGCCATGTGCTGTACACCAATCCGGCCTTTACTGAGATGTTCGGTTACACCGCGGAGGAAGCGAGCGGCGGAGAACTTCGGGAACTGATCGTGCCGGAGACGCGCCAGCACGAGCTTGCCATGCTGGAAAAGAGAGTGGATCGGCAGGGCCGCGCCAGCATCGAGACGGTGCGCATGAACAAAGACGGCGAGCTGGTGGATGTTGCCCTGGTGATTGGGCCGTTGCGGGTGGACGGCGCCAGTGTGGGCTACGTGCTGAGCTTCCGCGACATTGGCGAGCGCAAGCAGTTGGAAGCCAAGCTGCAGCACGATGCGATGTACGACGTGCTCACGGGACTGGCCAACCGCGCGCTGTTTCTGGATCGGCTGACCCTGGCGCTATCGCGCAGCTCGCGGCGGCGGGACCAGGGATGCGGCGTGCTGATTCTCGACCTGGACCGCTTCAAGGAGATTAACGATGCGCTGGGTCGCGCCGCGGGCGATGTTTTGCTGGAAGCGGTGGCCGATCGGCTGAGCGCGTCGCTGCGTCCGCAGGACTCGGCTTGCCGGATGGGCGGCGACAAGTTTGCCGTGCTGGTGGAAAACCTGCTGGACGGCGGCGACCTGGAGGTGGTGGCCAGCCGCATTGTGCATGCGATGGACCGGCCGTTTGAAATTTTTGGGAACTCTGTCAGGGTCAGCGCCAGCATGGGCGCGGCCATGGCCGGACCGGAACACACCGGCGCCGAGATGCTCGTCCAGGACGCGGATTTTGCCATGTGCCGGGCCAAGCAGGATGGGGGCGGGTGTTTCGAGGTCTTCGACAAGCACCTGGAAACGCCCTCCAAGAAGAGCCATCAGGAGCCGGAGCGGGAACTGCGCCGGGTGCTGGGCAAGCGGCAGTTCGAAGTCTGGTATCAGCCCATCTATCGGCTCGATGGCGGCAAGCTGGAGGGCTTCGAGTCCCTGTTGCGTTGGCGCCGGCCAGACGGCTCGGTGGACAGTTTCCGCAACCTGCTGTGCGTGGCCGAGGCCACCGGGCTCTCGATTACTGTGGGCCGGGAGACGATCGATACCGTGTGCAGGCAGTTGCGGATCTGGACCGATGGCCTGTCGCAAAACGACCTGACCCTGACCATCAACGTGACCGAGCGGCAGTTCTACCATCCCGAAATGGTGACGCAGTTGAAGAAGGCGCTGGCGGCCAACGCGGTCGATCCCTCGCGGCTGCTGTTTGAGGTAGCGGAGACCACGCTGAACCATAATCCCGATGCGGCTTTGGGCATTCTTGAGCGCATGGCGGAGTGCAATGTGCGCATTGCGGTAGACAACTTCGGCTTCAGCCTGGCGCCGCTCAGTCATCTGCTGAAGATGCCCATCGATGTGGTGAAGATTGCCCCCAAGCTGACCATGGCCGCGACTTCCACAGGCCGCCAGCCAGCGGTGCTGGAGTCGCTGATCCATCTGGGCCGCTCGCTGGGGATGCAGGTGATTGCGCAGGGGATCGAGACCCCAGAGCAACTGGACGCGCTGTGCCGCATGGGTTGCGAATTGGGCCAGGGCCACCTGCTGTCGTATGCGCTGGAGCCGGCGCGGGCGGCGAAACTGGCGGGACTGGGACGGTGGGCGCTGGCGCGGGGAGCCTGAGCCGCGCCCCGCAGTGTAGGATGATGCTCATGACGCCCCCGAAACCGGCTACCCAGCCGCCAGCGCCCGCCAAGCGCGCCAGCAACTTCAAGAAGCCGGACAAGGAACTGGTGATCGTCACCGGAATCTCCGGCGCGGGCAAGGCCTCGGCACTCAAGGCGTTTGAGGACCTGGGCTTTCACGCCGTGGACAACCTGCCCCTGGAATTGCTCAAGGAGTTTTCCGGACTGGTGGACAAGTCCGCCGAGGTGGAGAGGGCAGCCATCGTGGTGGACGTTCGCGAGGGCGCTACGCTGGACCGCCTCCCGGAGATCCTCAAAAGCGTAAGGAAGCTTCTGCCCACTCGGGTGGTCTTTCTGGACGCGCAGGACGCGGTGCTGGTGCGGCGCTACTCCGAGACCCGCCGGCCTCACCCTCTGGGCCGGTCGGAGACGGTTTCGCGCTCCATCGTGGAAGAGCGGCAACTGCTGGACCCCATCCGCAATGTGGCGGACACGCTGATCGACACGTCGAACTTCAACGTGCATGAACTGCGCGCCCACATTCTCGACCGCTTCGGCCACGAGGACCAGGCCAAGCAACTGCTGGTCTCCTGCCTGAGCTTTGGCTTCAAGAATGGCGTGCCGCTGGACGCGGATATGGTCTTCGATGTCAGGTTCCTGCCCAATCCCCACTTTGTGCCGGAGTTTCGCAAGCTTACCGGCCTCGACCCCCAGGTGGCTGCCTATGTGCGCAGGTTTCCGCAGACCAGGGAGTTTCTGGCGCGTGTGACCAACCTGATGCTTTACCTGCTGCCGCACTACGTGGAGGAGGGGAAAAGCTACCTGACCGTGGCCTTCGGCTGCACCGGCGGCCAGCACCGGAGCGTGATGATGGTCGAGGAGATAGCCAAGGAACTCAAGCGCTCCGGCTACCAGGTGAAGGCGCTGCACCGGGATATACCGCGGTGAGTCAGCGAGCCAGCGAGTCAGCAAGTCGAACATATAACCGCACGTGCAGCTTTCAGAGATCGCCGTCCTTCTGCGGCAGATCGTCGAGCCAGCGGGTCAGCGCGAAGTAATAGTTCTTCGTTGCGTCCGGTGATTCCGTAAGCCAAACCTGCTCTTTGCGCGCTGTCACCCGCTGGTAAGCTTCCTGTCTGTTCTGCTGCGCCTGGCCGTGCGCGGGTGTCCCATAAAACCACAATGAAGGTATGCGCAGGCTTGTCGCAGGCGGGTTCGAGTCCCAACGGTCACGCACCAACGCATGAGCCGGAATCAGCCTCGAGCGCGGGTCGCGAAAGATAGCGTCCTCCGGCTCGGACAGCGGCTCATCCATCACCAGGCCTGCCAACTCGGGATGTGCGGCGGCCACTTCGAGTGCAAGGTTCGCGCCCAGGCCCCGTCCGAAGAGCACGAGAGAACCGGCGGCGATGTGGCGCGTGTTTGTCAGGTATTCGATTGCGGACTCCGCATCTTCGCGCCAGTGCGCTTCGCTAGGCCGCTGAAAGCTGCTAAGCCCGTAGCCCCGATAGTCGAAGGCGAACACGTTCAGCCCCGCGCCGTGCAGCGGGATCAGCGCGTCAACCATGTTGCCGAGGTTGCCATCTGCGCCGTGCAGGTATATCGCGGTGTAGCGGCTTTCAGGATGGCCTGGAATCCACCATCCGTGAAGTTGCGGCGAGCCCGATGCGGTCGCTGCGAAACCGACAGAGTCATACGGCAGGCCGATGCTGATCGGCGTGCGCGTGACGGCCGAAGTGGGGTGGTATAGCAACTGCCAGCTCCCCTGCCAAAACAGAAGACAAAGAGTGAGCCAGGCGCAGGCTGCCGCGGCCACAATCGCCAGGCTCACAGCGATGAGCAGCCACCGGGCGGAGACGGTGGGCGGCGGCGCGGACGAGGGCGCTTGAGGAGCGCGCAGGCTGCTCCAGGCTTGCTCGAAGGCGGACGCGGACAGCGGTGTAACGGGCTTTGGCTGGGCCTTCTTGCGCGGCATCGGGGTGGTCTTTCGTCTGCAGCCGGAGTCGACGGCTCACTTCTATGCTAACCGGCGTAGCTTTACACCACGCTGCGTACGCCCGGCAAACGGACCAGTGGATCGGCTAGAAGCCAGGTGGCCGTGCAGGCCAGCAGGCCGACGGCGCCGAATTTGACCAGCGCGGGCGCGGCCCAGCCATGCAAAAGCAGGCTGATGCCCACCAGGACCGGCGGATGGATGATGTAGACGGCGTAGGCGCGCCGGTTGAGCCACGCCCAGAGGGCCGAAGGCTGGTTCATGTGCGCGCGGAAAGCCAGCAGCCAGGCGGCGATCAGGCCCCAGGCAACGAACGGCTCCCAGAGAGCATAAAGGATCGCGGTCCAGGAGAAGCCGCCGGAGAAATTAAATTTTCCGGGGCCGTTGAGCGCGTGGGCAACAGCGCTGCCGACCGGCATGAGCGGCCAGGCGACCAACAGAGCTATGACCGCTGCCCGCGCATTCTTCCAGTTGAGTTGCCGCAGCCAGTCGTAGCGCCACGCGGAAATGCCTGCGGCGAAGAGAAAGATGTACGTGGCGAAGTAGCCAAGCTGCAGGCCGAAGACGTTCACACCGGTGGGAACGAACTGGCGAATAGCCAGTGCGGCGGCGCCGACTCCGAGAGCGCTCAGGAGCCACCAGCGGCGTGGCGGAACCGGCCTGGGCGTGCGTTGGGACGAGGCCAGCGGGGAACCGGCAACCGCTCTCCAGGCGCAGTATGCGAGGCTGAAGATCAGGAGAGCCTGCGCGAACCAGAGCGGGCCGTTGATGAACTGCTTGTGGCGCCAGAGCCAGACGATGGCGGACCAGAAGCCGTCGCCCTCAGCGAAATTCACAATGGCCGCGGTGAGCGGTCCGAGGATCAGGCCGAACCCAAGCAGCGGCAGGCCGAGACGCAGGAAGCGGTCGCCGATGAAACGCGCATAACCTTTTCGCTCCAGCGAGGCGGGCGTGAAATAGCCGGCCAGCAGGAAGAAGAAGCCCATGAAATAGGCCTGGTTGGTGGTGCAAAAGAGTATGAGCAGTTGGCTGGAGGGCGCGCCGGAGGGGTCGATCTCGTGCCAGAACCAGCCGCCGATGGCGCCGTAGGTGATGGCGGTGTGGTGCAGGATGACCAGTGCGGTCACCACGGAGCGGAGGCGGTCGATGTAGAGGTCGCGCTGGGCCATGAGCCATCATACGGGCAGCCGCTGTCTCTTTTAGTGCAGCGTGGTCTCCCAGGTCTCAGAAACGAGACTTGGGGCACCCGCACGACGCACACTTCGCTGCACAATTACGCTGTCAAAGCACTAGAGGCGATTAGTACTTGACGATGGCGGTGAAGGAGTCGGGCTTGAGGCTGGCGCCGCCTACCAGGGCGCCGTCGATCTCTTCCTCGCTGATGAGGGCGGTGGCGTTGTCGGGCTTGACACTGCCGCCGTATAGGATGCGCATGGCCGCGGCCACTTTGGCGCCCAGGAGTTTGGCCACTTCGGCGCGGATGATTAGGTGCGCTTCGACGGCCATTTCGGGCGTGGCGGTCCTGCCGGTGCCGATGGCCCACACCGGCTCATAGGCGATGACGATGGGCGCGGCGGCCACAGCGGTGATGCCGGCAAAGGCGCCCGCGATCTGGGTCTTGAGCACTTCCTCGGTCTTGCCGGCTTCGCGCTCGGCGAGCACTTCGCCGATGCAGACGACCGGAATGACGCCGTGCTTGAGCGCGGAGTGCAGCTTCTTGTTGACGATCGCGTCAGTCTCGGCAAAGTACTGACGGCGCTCGGAGTGACCGATCAGGGTGTGCGTTCCGCCCACGGCCAGGAGCTGGCCCACAGAGGTCTCGCCGGTGTAGGCGCCCTCCTCGGCAAAGTGGATGTTCTGCGCGCCGACGGAGACGTTGGAGCCCCTGGCGGCTTCAATCACCGTGGGCAGCAGCACGGGCGAGGGAAACAGGGCGATCTCGTCGCGGTCGTGCCCGGCAACGAGGGGCAAAAAGGCATCGACGAACGCCTTGGCCTGGCCAGGCGTCTTGTACATCTTCCAATTGGCGGCGATTAACGCTTTACGTGACATTTTGCAGGGTTCCTCAAACGAATCTTAGTTGATGGCAACTTGCTGCCAGAGTGACAGCGGGCACAACGTGGACATTTCCGGAGGTCGCAGCCGATCTTGCACTGGGCCAGACCGGCTGCATTTGCCACTACTTATCCGTCAGCGCTTCGACGCCGGGGAGCTTCTTGCCTTCGAGGAATTCGAGGCTGGCGCCGCCGCCGGTGCTGATGTGGGTGATCTGGTCGGCTACGCCGGCCTGGTTGATGGCGGAGACCGAGTCGCCGCCGCCGATGATGGAGATGGCTGCTTTGTTGGCCGCTACGGCGTGGGCGATGGCGTTGGTGCCCACAGCAAACCTGGGGAACTCGAAGACGCCGGCGGGGCCGTTCCAGACGATGGTGCGGGCCGTCGAAACCACTTCTTCAATGGCCGCAATGGACTTGGGACCGATGTCCAGACCCATCCAGTCGGCGGGGAAATCTACGGAGCAATCCCAAACCTGGGTGTTGGCGTCGGGGGCGAACTTGTCGGCCAGAATGTTATCGACGGGCAGCAGAAGGTTGACGCCCTTGGCTTTGGCCTTGTCGAGGGCCGCTTTGGCCATGTCGATCTTGTCTTCTTCGACCAGGCTCTTGCCGGTGGAGACGCCTAGCGCGCGCTCGAACGTGTAGGCCATGCCGCCAACGATGACCAGGGTGTTTACCTTGTCGAGAAGATTGTCGATAACGTCGATCTTGCCGGAGATCTTGGAGCCGCCGATGATGGCGACAAAGGGCTTCTCGGGCGATTCCAGGGCCTTGCCGAGATAGGTGATCTCCTTTTCCATCAGCAGGCCGGCCACGGCGGGCTTGAGGAAGTGGGTGATGCCCTCGG
>JBEKZJ010000153.1:0-12327 GCA_049509995.1 Occallatibacter sp.
GCCACGATGAATGAATGGCCTGGCAACGCGCAGAAAGAAGCACCGAGCCCGGATGCTTATCGCCATTTAGTGGAGCGATTGCCAGTGACACTTCGGCCCTCGTTGAATCAGCAATTAAGCCAGTGGGGGACGCTCTTCCCGTTCGAGCAGAACCGCCTCGCGAACTTCATGAAAGGTGTCGAGACATTCAGTCCTTCTGCCCTGGATGCGCTCACTGCGCCGCTTTGGGCGCTCGAAAAGAAGATGGGCGTCAAGCTCTGGAATTTCTCCGAGGCCTCCGACACGATCGAAAACGCATCCCAACTGGCGCGATCTGAATACTATGCCGAGTGGCGCCGGGAGGTGCAAAGAGTCTTCGAGACCGTCAACGCCGCCGCGCGCGACTCCACACCAATTCAAACGGCGTCCACACGATTGATCCTCCTCTTTCTTCCCGGCAGCCTGCCCGTCGACCCGCTGTCTGCCTGGAAGCAATGGGATGCCCGTGGGCATGAGATCAAAATCTCAGGCGGCTCGGAGAGGATCTGCGAACTGGCGATGCAAGGCCACGCGGACCTCTCCGGGATCGCAACATTGGCGGCGCGGCAAGGCAGTCGAGAAAGCTCCGATCTGTGGCTCATCGACGCGGAGGCAAAACTGAGCGGTATGCTTTCTCCTCTCTCCCCGATTGCCGCCTTTTCTTTGAGCTATGCGGCTCTCAAGCCGTTCCGCGATAGATTCCTCGCCGAGGTGAATAAGATTCCTAAAGACATTCAAGCTACCGATGAACTCATCTCGAACCTCCGGCTTGAGGCCTGGAACGGCTGGGACCTGTGGCCCGCGGAAGTTGCCAACCAGCCAAGGCTGCGGAGATTTGTTATAGACCTCTATCTCAGCGGAAATGGCGCTTTCATCTTTTCCAACGCGTTCGTCGAATGGGCGGCCTCCGAGGCGCTTCGCCGCGCTCGTCCGCGGACAATCGTTGCGCGCTTTGGCATGCGGAGCAAGCCCAAGCCGTTCACCAGCATTGCCATCTTTGAGAATCAACAGAGAATCAGCTCGCTTCCCGACGTGGACGATCCGGAAAACAGCGCGATCGATGCAGTTATTCTCGCCCGCTATGTTTGGCTTGCTGCTTCGAGGTATCCAGAGCAGGAACAAACCCTCTGTCTCTGCGTCTCGGAACATCGAGATTCCGCTTATGCGATCCTGCCCGCGGGAAAGAGCCTGGGATGGAGCCCGGAACGCACTATAGCACCGGAAGAGCTTTACAGTTGGCTTGGGGCACAGTTTCTTTCCTGAACGAAAGCTCGCTTATCGTAACCCCAAGCGAGCTCTCGCATAACCATCAGCTCAAAGTCCTATTTTGGCCCGCTATACCGCTCCTTTGCGGCAGGTTCGTAAGCCGTCGGTACCATGCCCGTGATAGAGATGCCGAGCGTGTTCTGCGACGCGCGCCCGTTCAGCCCCGTGGCCGTGACCGTCACCGTGTATTGCCTGGCCTGTGTGTACGCGTGCGAGACATCCGTGCCATCTGCGCTCACGCCGTCGCCAAACTCCCAGTGGTAACCCAGCACCGGCGCATCGGCACTGCCTGCAACGGCATGAAGTTCCACGAGAACACCAGCCTGCCCAACGGCCGGTGCATGCACCTCAAAGACAGGAACCGTCTCGGGGACAGATGTGTCGATCAGCTTCAGGATACGAACGGAATGCGGCGGCAGCGTGATCGCGACCGCACCGCCCTCCATCGGCACGGCGCCGCCCCGCAGCACATCGGTCGCTGTGTAAGAGCCGTTCGCCTTCAGCCCCAGGGTGTCCAGCCCAAGCATGTGGCTGCGCGTTTCCTCGGTCCAGTTAAAGACGGTGAGAATCTGCTGCCGCCGGCTTTCTTTCAGCAGAAAGACACTCGGCTGCTTGTCCTCCGGCCGATAAGTCATCAAGTCGAGCGGCACGGCTGCGCGGCTCAGCCGAGCCATGTCGAGCAGGTCTGAATTCTTCACCAATGCAAGACGGTCCGGGGAAGCGCCTAACGCGGGCAGATCATCCCCGATCTCGAACATGCCGCCCGAGACGGCTGAGAGCGCGATCGAAGCCTCCGCCTCGTCCAGCGTCAGTGGCTGCTTGTTGCCATGCCAAATCCGGTCCCCGATCACTTGCTTCGAGACGGTAAACGCATCCGGATCGGAGACGTAGAAGTTGCGGTTCATATAGTACCGCGCCGCCACGCCCGTCGCGGCGTCGCGTGTAGCTTCAAACGTGTGCCCGGTGTCCTGCGAGATGCGGCCGGTATTTACAATCCCTACCGGAGTGAGCATGGGACTGCCGTCCTTGTCGAGTACCACGTCGTCCCCCACCGTCGCCCGAATGGTCTCCAGACCTATGCGCAGCGCCTCGAGCGCCGTGGTGTTCGGACGGTAGAAAACCCCTTCCACCGCCGAGGAATCCATAAAGTCCATTTTGATGAAGCGCGTGCCCCAGTCGTTCGCCAGCGTGCGATAGGTCGACCGCAGATACTCCTGCGCCCCCGGATTGGTCGTATCCAGCGCATATAGTTCATCGAACTTCCCGCCGACCTTGCCGATGTGAATCGGTTCCCCAGCCAGGTTATGCACCAGCCAGTCCCGATGGTGCTCATATACCCACGAACGCTCCGACACCTGGAACGGCGCCACCCACAGTCCAAACGTGATTCCCTGGTTTTCCACCTGGTGGCCCACATAGGCCATGCCCCTTGGAAACGCCTTTCCATCCGGAGTGGCGTACTCCCCGCGCGCATACTGATACCCTTCATCCACCTGGAAGTATCGATAGCCAAGCGATTCGAGATTCTGCGCGAGCCACGCGGCATTAGTGAGCACTGTGTTCTCCGTTACGCCATAGTAATAAGCCGTCCAGCTCCACCAGCCGATCGGGGTCGGCGTGGAAACAAGCGCCTTGTGGAGAATGCGAATGGCGCGCCCGTAGTTCTCGAGCTGTCCATGATAATCGGCCCCAATGGCGAACATCAGCCGCTCCGAGCCGATGCTCTTTCCAGCAGGCACCCGCACACGAAATGGAACGGTATTTCGAGGAGGGTATCCGTTGCGCTGGTCCTGCAACGCCTCGTTCGTTCCGGTATCCACAACATCGTACGAAACCAAATGCGGATTAGGCCGTCCCGAGCTTAGCAGGTGGAAGACCGTAAGAAATCTGTCGGCGGACAGCGCTCCCAGGAAGAGACTCTGTCCGCTCTGCCGGTTGTAAATGAGTTGGCTTCCGAACGCCCGGTGGGCGCCATTGTCCGCCTCAGCGAGATCCATCAGCCTCATCTGAGGAGTATCTTCACTGAAGCTGTCAGAGAGAACGCGGTCTTCCGCCGCAGGCCCGTTCAGCGACAACACAGCACCGGCGTTGCTCTTCACCACGCGAATACCCTGCACCTCGATGGACCCGCCAGTCGAGTTGCTTGCGCTCACCCGGATGTCTCCCCAGGGCTGGTTCTCATAGACGCGAAACTCGCAGACGAGGTCGGGCTTGCCGGGCAACCCGGTATGTGTCACCGTCAATAGATGGCCCGAGCCCAACTCATCGTCAAACGGGGCAATGGATCTTAAATGCCTGGGATAAAGTGAGGATCTAAGCGTTCCTCCTGCCGTATCGACCTCCAGCTCTGAACGCAGGACATCTCCGGGAATCGTCGTTGACCGTAAAGCGTAGAAACCGTCGTCGAATGCCTCAATGGTGAGACTTCCGCCGCGAATCAAGTTAGGCTGAGAGGGCACGGACTGTCCGTGCGCTCTGCTCGCGGGCCAAACCGGCAGCGAAGAAAGCATGAGCAGCAATGCAAACGTCAAACGAGTCCATATCATCACCGATGTCCTCCTATCGAAACAAATTGGCCACAGACCGCCTTGCCAACCTGCCAGTTTCAGAAAACCTGGCGATCAAGCCCGGCAACTGTACTTTCTCATGGAACAAATCTCCCATCAGGGGACCGATTTGCGCAGAGGTTCATTCCACCAGACGGCCTGTCCACCAGACGGCCTGTCCACCAGACGGCCTGTGCTGGATTTCGATTTGGAAACATATTAACATCCCAGGCTCACTTTATGTTGCGCCGAATTTCGATTTATATGCTATTATTTCATTTGTCCACGAGCCTGCGAGATTGTGGAGGAGGAATTTGTGCGAATGCGGAAGAATACAAAATCTCGTGAGGTGATGGTTTTCTCTGTGCCCGCCCAGGAACAATGCTAACCCAATGGAGACATGCAAGATGGAAAGCGGAGCAGCAACACTACGCGAAATCCACAGCCAGCCCGAAGTTTGGGACCGGTGCCTGAACACATTAGACAAGCTCGATTTGCAGCCGCTTGCCGGCGACAAAGACCCACGTACCCATGAGTGGCTCTTCGTCGGTTGCGGCACCAGCTACTATCTGGCGCAGGCCGCGGCGGCCACATTCACGACCCTGGCGGGCGTGCCCGCGCAGGCTGTGCCTGCCTCTGAAATACTCCTGTTTCCCCAGTTGGTGTTTCCGGTCGAAGAGGCCGCCATCTTCCCGGTTCTGATCTCGCGTTCAGGGCATACCTCCGAGGTCTTGCAGGTAGCTGAACTCCTCCGGCAGCGCGGCGTCGAATTCCTGGCAGTCACCTGCGACGGCAACGAACTGACCCACCTCAGCACCCGCACGCTCAAATTGCCGGTGACGGAGGAGAGCACGGTGATGACTTCTTCGTTCACCTCCATGCTGATGGCGCTGCAATACATCGCGGCGCGGTTTGCCAGGCAAGATGAGTTTGTGGACGCGCTGCACGCGCTGCCCGCGGCCTTGGCACGACTACTCCCCATCTACGCTCCAAGGATCGAAGAATTTGCGCAACGATCGTTTGATGACGCGGCATTTCTCGGACAGGGAGCGCTGTACCCCATAGCGTCCGAAACGGCGCTTAAAGTCATGGAGTCTTCGTCGAGCTATGGTCAGTTCTTTCACACGCTTGAATTTAGGCATGGACCTATGTCCATTGTGTCGGAGAAGGTCCTGGTGGGGGCGTTGCTCTCCGAGACGGGCTACGCAGAAGAAAGCGCGGTATTGCTGGAGATGAAGGGTCTTGGGGGATGCACCCTGGCCATCGCAAATCGGCTCTCGCCCGAAGTACTGAGTTCTGCCGATCTTGCCATTGAGCTCGCTCTGCCTGCGCCTGAACTTGCGCGCCTGGTCGTCTATGTTGTGTGGGGGCAGTTGCTCGGCAGTCGTCTGGGGTTGCGGAAGGGTCTCAATCCCGACTCACCTCGCCATCTTAGCCGCGTTGTTACACTCGTAGACTAGGGCGATATGAAGAAGCGTTTCGATGTGACGATTGCGGGTGAGATCAATCTGGACCTCATTCTCTATGGACTCCCTGAAGTCATGCCGCTGGAGCGCGAGTTGCTCGCCAACGACTTTCGGCTGACTCTGGGCAGTTCCTCGGCAATTCTCGCCCACAACCTCAGTGCGCTTGGTGTCTCAGTCGGTTTCATTACCCGACTTGGGGACGACGAACTCGGCGGCATCGCCCTAGAACGGCTGGCGGAGAAAGGGGTCGACCTCACTCGCGTCAAGCGCATCTCCGGCGGCACATCCACGGGCGTCACGATTCTGCTGAACCATGATGGCAAGCGTCATATTCTCACCTATCCGGGAACCATGTTCGAGATGACTGCCACGGATCTCGATATGCCTTACCTTGCCTCGGGGCGGCACTTCCATCTCTCCTCGCTGTTTCTCCACAAGGCGCTTCAGCCGGACCTGCCCTGGATATGCAGACAACTGAAGACCGAGGGTCTTACGCTCTCGCTCGATACCAATGACGATCCAGAGGATCGCTGGGGCGGCGCGCTTGACGAACTGCTGGGCATCGTCGATATCTTCCTACCGAATGAGGACGAGGCGTGCCGCATCAGCGGCAAGACCGATGCCGAGAGCGCCATCGAAGCTCTGGCAAAGCGCGTTCCGCTCGTGGCCGTCAAGTGCGGCAAGCGCGGTGCACTCGTACAGGCAGCAAGCCGGCGCTGGCTCGTTCCCGCCGAACGTGTCACTCCCCTGGACACGATTGGAGCCGGTGACAGCTTCGATGCAGGATTCCTGGCCGCATACCTGCGGGGCGAGGCGCCAGATGCCTGCGCGGCCTTCGGAAATCGTACCGCTGCTCTCTCTACCCTGCGCCCAGGGGGCACGGAGTCTTTCCGCGATCCTGGGTTGGTGCGAGACTTTCTTTTCCGTGCCGGCTGAAAGGGAGAGGGCGGTCCATGCGCCACGCAGATGATTCTTCGACCGCTGGCCTAACACTCCACAACGATCATCTGCGTGTGTGTATTCTGCTGGAAGAAGGCGGCAAGAGCGCACCGTTCGCCGCCGTCAGTGCTACCACCGCCAGCAACCGTACCTAGCCATGCTCCACTTCGGCTCGCTGCATGTATCTTTAATGGATCAAAGCACTTACGCTATCAGCATGCCCCGCCCGCGCTGTGCAATCGCAACCCAGGCACAGCGCCAGATGCGGATATATTGCAGGGAATCGCCAGCCGTCCCCGTGGCCCGATTCATTCAGGAGATCGTTTTTGCGTCGCAATTTCGCGCCTAACGTCAGCGCGTGCAGGTATGATAAGGAACAATTAGCAAGGAAAGGAAGCCAGGGACAGGAAACATGAAAGCCAATACAAAATCCGGAAGCGACATGCTCATCGATGAGCGCCGTAACCATATGCTCAACCTGATCCAGCGCGATGGTCGCGTTCTGGTCTCGGAACTGTCCGATACGCTCGGCATCTCCCGTATTACCATCCGCAAGGACCTCGACTATCTCGAATCCAAGGGATTGGTGCAGCGCACCCATGGAGGAGCCCTCTCTCCGCAGGGCAGCACGCTGCTCGATCCCTCTCTGCAGGAGAAGGAGCAGAAGCAGTTCAAGGAGAAACAGCGAATAGCCAAAGCGGCCGCTTCTCTCGTAGAAGAAGGCCAGTGCGTGCTGCTCGACTCCGGCACAACGACCACCGCGATTGCTCGCGAACTGCGCCGCTTCTCGCACCTTACGGTCATCACCAATGCAGTAAATATCGCCACCGAGTTGGCGGGGACGGACTTTGAAGTCATTCTGACCGGTGGAACGCTGCGCAAGAACTCGTTTTCCTTAGTGGGGCCTCTGGCCGAGGAAGTGCTGAGCGAAATGCATGCCGACATTCTCTTCCTAGGCGTAGATGGCTTCGATGTGAAGGCCGGGCTTATGACTCCGAACCTCCTTGAGTCACGCGTGAATCGCGCCATGGTCAACGCCGCCACGCGCGTGGTCGCCGTCTGCGATTCCACCAAATTCATACGCCGCAGTCTGGCGCTGATTGTGCCGCCGAAGGCCATCCACACTGTTATTACCGACGACCAGCTCGGCGATGAGGATGTGGAAACGCTGACATCGGCAGGTATCGAAGTGATCCGCGTCTAGAGCAATCACACCGCAGCGGTGGAAAGACCGTTGACACATCGCGGATGCGAAAGATGTCGCCGTAGCGGCGTGATGACATCAGGCTGTCTGCGCGAAACAAGCGCCCGCGTAAGCCCTCAGCACCTGCCGGATGCGGTGGATAATCATGGAATGCGCGTCAGGCTGCAGTGTGCCGGCGCGGACTGCACGATACTGCTCGGGTAGGAAGGCGCTGAGCATCGTTTCAGGAATAGCCGTCTGTCGCAGGTTCAACATCAGCGTCTCCACCGCTTGCTTCACTTGCGGTTGGTTCCAGTAGTAACGCACCCGGTCGCTGTAACTGTAGCGCCGTAGCAGATGCATGGCCCGTTCATCTCCGGTGTAATGATGTTCCCAGTAGCGGCGGTCCTTGAGCATGACGCGATCCAGCACATCCATCAACTGCGAACAGTGCTCCTGCGGCACCAGTTCTGTCTCAATCGACGATAGTGCGGCTAGCGCCTCTCGCATCGCGAAGGTGAGTGCCGGGCCAACCTTTAAGATGGCGAAACCATCGCGCACCAAATTGCGATATGCCTCGGGCTGCTGGTAGTCCGTGGAGTGCGCCTCATAGACCAGGCCCTCTTCTTCCTTTAGCAGTTCGGTCAGATGCACGGCACGCACCGGGTCATAATCGACGACACTGTCATGGTTGAATTCAACTCCCGGCTGTACCACCAGGGCTATTACCCGGGGCCATATGTGGGCAAGCCCCGCTTCATCGAAGATTCGCCGGTGTACGGCCAAAGTCTCGGCTGCAGCTTCACGGCTGGTCACGGCAAGCTCTGTCAGCCTTTCGGTAGACCCTCCCGGAACGGGCACTTCAGTGCCAATCACATAGACGGGCTTCCGCTTGCCACTTACTTGCTCCGCGGCGGCACAAAGGACTGCGGTACGGCGGGCGACTATCTCGCCGGCAAGCGGACCGCGATCATCCGAGCAAGCCATGCTGGCATCGAGGTGGATCTTCTGAAATCCCGCGCGCACATAGGCTTCGACAGTGCGCTGCGCTTCGTGCATGGCCTCAAGCGCCGGTTGCCTCCGCCATGGATTCGGTCCCAGATGATCTCCGCCGAGGATCAACTTTGACTTGTTGAATCCCTTGCTGGCAGCTATATCGATGACGCGCCGCCGAAAGTCCTCGGGCACCATGCCCGTGTAGCCTCCAAAGTGATTCACCTGGTTGGAGGTGGCCTCAATCAAGAGGTCCGACTCATCTTCAAGTGCCTGGTCAATGGCTGCTTCAAGCACCCAGGGATGCGCCGAGCAGACGGAGTAGATTCCCTTCGGCACGCCCAGGCGCCGCGCCTCAGCTAACTGCTGCAATACATTCGACACTGTTTTTCTCCATTTCCCAGACGCAGGTATCCGGCAGAGCCGGGGCTCTCCCATTTCGGACTGGGCCGAACAGCAATTCGGCTCCACTCTCACCGCTGCGCGGTTTTCGAGGTGGTCTCATAATAAGCCAAGTGTATACCGAAAAGAAATGAAACGAAACTATAAAGTTACATAAAAAGCCGGTGCGTGCTTCGAGTACCCTTCGCACGCCTCGCGCCAAGGCCGATGGAACACTTACGGACTCTTCCTGCCCGCAGATGTGCTCGAGAAGGTATACCGCGCCAATGCGCTCAAACTGCTGCACGCCAACCCCCGATGATGGATCGGTCCGGCCATTCTTGCCGGGACGGCGTACCCACCCACTCAGCTTCGCTTCTTCACTATGCTGAGCGCCGCCAGGATCACAGCGTTGCTTACGATAACCGGTCCCATATCGTTGTTGAAGTCGTCGGAGCCGCCCTGAAAGCCAGTTGTGCCTTTCAGCCGGATCTCTTGAACGACTTTGCCTAACCGGGGATTGATCCATTCGTAAGCGAAGAATGTGACGCGACTTGTTGCGTGGCCCCCGACTTCCACTGCGTCTGCGTAGTAGCAATAGTCCTGGGCGGAGACACGTTCATCCCAGTTCCACTCGAGTATATTGACGCCGTAGCGAATTGGAATGGTGGTGACAAAGCCATCCTCATAGGCGACTTCGTACCATCCCAGAAGGTCCGCCGTGTCCGGCTGATCCCAGATCAACCTATAGCTCTCTCTGTTCTTTGCCCGCCTTGCCGACGCGTGCAGAAACACCAGGCTGGTAGGCGCTTCTCCCACGAGAATGCCCGTCACGGCACCAGGCAAGCCGGTGGCTTCCTTCCCTTCGGTCCCGACGATAATCGCGCGCATTCCATGGGCGCGCCTCAGATTGAAAGGGATTCTGTTGTGCTGCACGATTTCAGTCGCCATTCCCTCAAGGCTTACACTCAGCGTGGGGACGGTGTCCCCAGCATTGAATCTGCGAGATATATCCACGGGCATGATCGAGGACTCTGTCTGGCTGGGTGGAGTTATTCCGCTAAGCCGAACGCGAATCGAGGGAAGCATGGACTGAACCCGCGCCGATAGGTCCTTGCCTTGAATGACGTGGCCGGTCCAGAGCATGCTGCTGCAGCCAAGAAAATCGGACATGACATCTTTGCCAAAGCCAACTTCGTTGGTGGCAAACCAGGCCGACGGCGCTCCGCCAAGCAGAGTTGGACGCTTCCTGCGTGTTTCATAGTGCTCAATGCTCGGTCCAAAATTGCCGAAAATCTGCTGGAATCCCATTTTGTCGAGAAGGACTTCGTTGCGTTCGGCCATGCTTTTTTGACCTTCACCCCAATCATCGCTCCAAAACCAGTTATAGATCAGGCAGTCTTTGGGAATGAGCCTCTCCACCTGTTCCGGAGTCAATCCGCCGGGAGAGTTGTAGGCCCAGCCATCCGGCGCTGTTTTCTTCTGCAGTCCGCTGCCTCTTACCGACTGTAGCAGCATGTCGCCCCAAAGCTGAGTCTTGATGCCCTTGGATGCAAGATAATTGTGGATCTTGTTGACATCCTCTCCGAACAGCTCGCCAATATCCTTGTCGCTGCACTGGGGAGAAACATCGACCGGAAGAAACAACTCGTCGTGGCCGATGTGGACACTGCTGGGTTTCAGAACGTCGATGAACTCATCGTAGACTTCAAAAACCAGGGAGTAGGACTTCGGATTGACCGGGCAATAAATATCGGGCCACTTATCTTGCGGCACCGCCGCCAAATCTCTGTGGTCCGTCAAAAGATAGTAACTGTGCGTAAAAGAAGGGAGCACCGGAACAAGTTCGATGTGATGTTTCCTCACCCAACGGGTCAGATCGGCAACCTCCTCTTTTTCGAGAAAGCCCCCGTCCGCCACATCCTGATGCGAGGAGTTCTGCTCCATGTCGTGAAACGGCTGGCGAGGATAGTTGCGGCAGCTGTAGTTTACGTCTCTGGCGAACTGCACCCATCCGGAATTCAGTTCAGGATGGCTGTCAAGCCTCATGCATGCGTTCATTTCCATAATTAGCGTGTTGTACTTATACAGCGCCATGAAGTCGCGCACGAAGCGCTTGAAGAACTGGATATTGTCGCGTCCGGGAAGAAACAGGTAGATTCCTCGAAACGGCTTGTCGGGCCAATCGCGAATCTGCGCGCCGCGAAAGCGCAGTTGGCCTTCCTCGTTGGCGAGCAATTGGCGGAGAGACTGTAGTCCATAGAACGCGCCGCGATCGTAGCTGCCGGCAACCAGAACGACGTTGTTGTTGGTTCGAATAATATAGCTTTCCGCCCCAAGACCTTGCACGCTCGATCTAAGTTCCATTTCCGCGCAATACTGCCTGACCAATGGATTCTCCATCGATCCCATCAGAATTGCGCGCCTGTTGGCATTCAGGTTGGTTGCGCGTTCGATCTTCAGATGCATGCCAAACCGGTCGCTCAATTCGTTAACCAGCGAACCGGCCAAAAACAAATCTTCTTTCGACGCATTGGACGGCACCACAACCGGCGCCTGGTCGTCGAGGACGAAGTCGCTGCCCGAACTGGAAATCTCTTGTGGTTCTGGGTAGATCAGAGACTGGAGCGGCAGGCATGCCCCTTCGCACGGAACGTCGTTTTGGCCGGCTGCCGTGGGTAAGGCCGCCAAGGATTCGCCATGAAGGAACGCATCATGGCCGGCAACCGTGCTGCTGACAGCGGCTCCAGTCACTGCATGCAGGAATTCCCGGCGTGTCAGATCCATACTGCCTCCAAGTTTAGGCATCGGTCCCTTTTGAACGCGGATAGAGTTTCAGCGAGGCACAGCAATAGGAATGCGGGTCTGGTCGGCCTCGGGAGGGATCGCGGCGCCCGTGGCGGGGCCATGCCAAACTCCGCCGCCGAATGTGGTGATGTAGATCTGGGCGGGGTCGTTGGGGTCGAGGATGATGCGGTGGCCCCACTTGAAGTCGTAGCCCTCGATGCGTGACCAATGGGTTCCACGGTCGGTGGAGCGGTAGGCCGCGGCGTCAAAGCCGGTGATGTAGAGCGTATCGGGATGGCGAGGATCGATGGTCAGGTCGTAGACGTGCTGCGATTGCGTGAAGAGGGCACGCCAGGTTTGGCCGCCGTTGTCGGAGGCATAGACGCCACCGTTCCGGTCGGCGTCTTCGCCCTCCTGTCCCCATGCCGTCAGGTAGAGTTGCTGCGGATTGCGTGGGTCGATCTCGAGGCCGGTGGGACCGGTGACGCCGGATGGGAGGTCGACGCGCTGCCAGTGTTCCGCCTTGTCCGCCGAGCGATAGAGAGCTCCGGCGCCGGACGCGGAGTAGTCTTTGCCCTCGGTTCGGCGAGCGACGACGAGGTAGAGAGCGCCGTCCTGGGAGGGGGTGATGCGCCAGGCGAACGGTTCGTCGCCGGCAATGCCGTTGTTCTTTTCGGTCCAGCTTTGGCCGTTGTCAGTGGACTTGTATACGCCGCGTCCAAAGGCGCAGGCATACAGGGTGCGGCTG
>JBEKZJ010000154.1:0-12247 GCA_049509995.1 Occallatibacter sp.
ACTCCTACCGAGAGCTGCAGGCTATCGCCATACTGTGAATCAACCTCTGACGAGCCCAGTGCGGGAAATCTGCACGCTGGGTTCTGTGGGAGCCGGAGGCGGGTGACTGCCTCCGGCCACCCAGTGGGCGGCCTGTGAAGGCCGTCCCTACCGCGACCAAAAGGGCGCCGAGCCCGGAAGGGTCGGACCAAGCTGCCCGGACCCGCGGTAGTCGCCAAGAGCCGGCCTGTGCAAGGGACTTAATCGAAGACTGTCCAGAAAGTGTTCATTCGGTCCTCAATGCCCGCGTCGGATCGACACGCATCGCGCGGCGAGCGGGAATGTAGCAGGCCGCAAGCGCGGCGAGCATAAGCAGTAGTGCAGCGGCCGCGAAGGTGAGAGGATCGGTGGACTTGATGCCGTAAACATAGCCTGCCATCACCTGGCTTAGCGCCAGAGCCGCCGCCAGTCCGATCACTACGCCAATAAGCGTAAGGCGTAACCCCTCGCGCAATACAAGCCGCAGCATTGTCGAGCGGTCCGCGCCCAAAGCCATGCGGATTGCCAGTTCCTGGGTGCGACGGCTCACGGTGTACGACATCACGCCAAAGATCCCGATGGAAGAAAGCACCAGCGCCAGAGCGGCAAAAATCCACACAAGCATCATGGGGAAGCGCAGCGTGCCATAGGTCTGCGCTACCATCTCGCTCAGCAGCCGGACTTCATTCAGCGGCTGTTCCTTATCGAGGGACAGCACTTCCTCACGAATCGACGGCACCACCGTCATCGGCGGGACCGCGGTGCGTACGTCCAGAAAGGCCCACGATACGGGGTGCTGCTCGAACGGAACGTAAATGTCAGCGCGAGCCTCCCACAGGTTATAGCCTCGCCGGTCCTTTACCACGCCGACGATTCTCAATGGCTGTGCCGGGCCGGCGCTTTGTCCCGAGTAGACATGCGCCAGGAGCGTGAGATTTTTCCCCAGTGGATTTTCGTGCGGCCAGTAGCGGCGCGCCACCGTCTCGCTGATCAATGCTACCGGCGGCGCACTGGAAGTGTCATTCTCGAGAAACTCCCGGCCTGCCGCCATGCGGATGCCCATCGCGCCGAACTCTCCCGGCGAAGTCACATTGAGGCCCGCACTCGGCTCCTGCCCAGGCGCTGCCGGCGGCTGCCCTTCAGGCTGGAAGAAAACGGTGGAACCCGGTTGCTCGATCCCTGCGGATGTTACGCCAGGCGTGCGCCTCACCCTTTCGAGCAGTTCCCGGTAGAAACTCGTCTGTTGCGTGGCGGTTGGGTACTTGTAGTGGGGCAGGCCAATCTCCATCGTCACTGCATTGGTAGGATCGATGCCCAGATCCACCTGCGTAAGCCGCAGAAACGTCCGCACCAGCAGCCCAGCGCCGGCAAGCAGCACCAGGGCCAGAGCCACTTCGGAAACCACCAGGCTGTTGCGGAGGCGGCGGCGTCCCGACTCCGTCGTCGAACTTGCCCCGCCTTCTTTCAGTGAGTCGCTCAGGTCAGGTCTCGACGCGGAGAAGGCCGGCGCCAAACCAAAGAGGATCCCCGTAGCGAGTGTCACGCCCGCGGAGAAGACCAGAACACGCCAGTCGATGCCGATCACTGCCGCGTTGGGAACGCTGAAGCGGTGATAGCGGGTCATTTCCAGGGTCAGCAGGCGATCCCCTACGTAGGCAAGCAGCAGCCCGAGCGTCCCTCCACCCGTCGCCAGCAGCACGCTTTCGGTCAGCAACTGAACCACTAAGCGCTGGCGGTTGGCCCCAATTGCGACGCGTATGGCGATCTCGCGCCTGCGGCCGGTGGCACGCGCAAGCAGCAGGTTGGCGACGTTCGAGCAGGCGATCAACAGCAGGAACAGCACCGCTCCCGACATGATCAGCAGTGGCGTTGACATCTGACGGTAGTACGCCGCGTGCAGGGGTTCGACCTTAATGCCCCAGCCCTTGTTGGCTTCCGGATATTGCGTTGCGAGATTGGCGGCCAGCGTGTCCATCGCGGATTGCGCCTCCCTCACGCTCACACCGGGCTGCAACCGGCCCTGAGCCTGCAAGTCGCGCGAGGTAGCGCGCGCTGCTTCGCTCAATTCGTTGGGGGTCAGCGCCAGCGGAACGTACACATCCATCTCTTCATCCCAGGTGAAGCGGAAGCGAGAAGGCATGACACCCACGACGGTGTAGCGCTTTTCATCCAGGTCGATCGTTTTGCCGAGGATCGCCGGGTCGGAGTTGTACCGCTCCCGCCATAAGCGATGACCGATGACGGCAACCTGGTCGTGGCCGGGCTGCATCTCTTCCGGCGTGAAAAGGCGGCCCATAAGCGGCTGGATGCCGAACATGGGCAGCAAATCGATGGAGGCCTTAATCCCTGTGATGTTTTCCGGCCGGTTGCTTTCGGTGATGTTGAAATCCGACCAGCGGTAGTAGCCAGCTCGCTGGAAAATCGTCGTCTGCCGGCCGATGTCAACCATATTGGGTGCCGACACACCGGTCTGCACGTAACCCTCGCCTGCCTGGTTCCTCCATTGCCCGAGCCCCACCAATTGCTCCGGGTTCGGATAGGGCAGAGGGCGCAGAATGATCGCGTCCACCAGGCTGAAGATGGCGGCGTTTGCGCCGATGCCGAGCGCCAGCGTGAAGATCGCGGTGGCCGCAAAGCCTGGATTCCTCACCAACTGCCGCGCCGCGAACCGGATATCGCGCAAGAGATTCTCAACCCACGCTACCCTGTTTCTCATATAGAAGCTCTCCTGTGCCCTCGGCGGACTGCCGAACGCGATCCTTGCCTTGCCATGCGCCTCTTCCGGGCTGAGGCCTTCGCTCCAGTCTTCAATAAAAGCATGTGCATCCCGGTTAGGTAAACGCCGTAGCGTCCGGGATCGAGTTCGGGGTTCGGGACCATCACTGCAAATCCGTGATTCTAGACGAGTGCATAATCGCCGAGAATCTGTGTCTGACGCTCTCTCGTCCGCATTTGGGCCTCTGTGACAGTCAAGAAGCCGTCGGGCCACACCAAAGGAGTTTTCCGGGTGGGCCGACGTGGCGTCCTGAGGGGGCAGGCGCAATCGCTGGCCTGGTGGGCAGGGTGTGTGCCCCCGCGAAGAGTCTGTCATCGGAGGCTCGCCGGTGGTGGGTGCGCCAAACAGTGCCGCCTCTGGGAAGCCCACCGTGGTAGCGGGGCCAGGGTGAAAAGTACCAGTGCCGTGACCGTCGGGGGTCGCGCCGGCGTCATCTCCAGGCTGTCCGCACCAGGGTGTTGCACTGAGTCCTGTCGCCAACAAGGCCCCCATTACCAAGTACCAAGCCGCGGTAAATGTTCTGGGTGAGATTGGACAATTTGTCCAGTGCCCCAAGGGGGTACCCAAAGATCACGGGTCTCGGCTCGTCTGTGTCGGTGGTTGACTACTGGCAGGAGGTCTTGCGGACACTCGCTGGGCGGCAGGGAGCCTTGGTCTCTGACTGATGCGGGGAGGGGGGATGAGCGATGGTCGCGAGGACCGCGAAGAACAGAAGAAGCGCCGCGGACGGGAACAACGAGAGAATCGCAAAGACCGGATCGACCGCGACTAAGTAGATGAGTGGGAGCAGCGGCGGGTTGAATCCCTGCGGCTTGAGTGAGACCTCAGGCGGCTGTGCGGCATCAAAACATCAAAGGAGAATCGCAGATGGAAAGACGGAAGCTAGGATCTGACGGGCCCGAAGTGCCGGTGATTTGTCTGGGCGGGAACGTCTATGGGTGGACGCTGTTCGAGGCAGAATCATTCAAGCAACTTGATGCGGCGCTGGCTGCCGGACTGAACTTCGTGGATACGGCGGATGTGTATTCACAGTGGGCTCCGGGAAACCATGGTGGTGAGTCGGAGACGATTCTCGGCAAGTGGTTTGTGAGAACCGGGAAGCGCAAGGATGTCATTCTGGCGACCAAGGTCGGAATGGAGATGAGCACGGGCAAGAAGGGGCTGAAGGCGGCCTACATCCGGCCGGCAGTCGAGGATTCACTGCGGCGGCTGCAAACGGACTATATCGACCTCTATCTGGCGCACAAGGACGATCCGGAGACCCCGTTGGAAGAAACATTGGGAGCCTTCGACGAGTTGGTGAAGCAGGGGAAGGTCCGGTATGTCGGCGCGTCCAATTACAGCGGAGCCCGTCTGGCGGAAGCGCTGGAGACCAGCAAGAAGCATGGATTGGCAAGCTATGTTTCGCTGCAGCCGCACTACAACCTGGTGGAGCGGCCTGCGTACGAGACGGACCTGCTGCCAGTGGTGCTGAAGTACCATCTGGGCACTACCCCATATTTCTCGCTGGCAGCGGGCTTTCTGACAGGCAAGTACCGCAGCCAGCAGGACGCAGCGAAGGCCGCACGCGGGGCGATGGTGCAAAAATATCTGAACCCCTGGGGATTCGGGGTGGTTGCGGCACTGGATGAAGTGGCTAATGCGCATGGATCAACTCCGGCGCGGGTGGCGCTGGCCTGGCTGCTTGCCCAGCCTGGAATTACAGCTCCGATTGCCAGCGCGACGAACGAGAAACAGCTTGCCGATCTGGCGGAAGCCACGAAACTGAAGCTGGATGCGGAGTCGATAAAGAAGCTGAATGCGGCGAGCGCTCGGAAGAGCGAGGCAGAGGCTGTGGCGGGGTAGAATGATCTAGTTTATGAACACAGCGGCAGTTCGCAGTGATTGGCAGGGCGCGTCATCGACGGGAGATTTACCCTCCTCCAATGGTCAGGCGGCTCTGGACGGGGTGTTGTGTTCCTTACTGAACTGCAGGGACATCCATTGCAGAAGGCCGCCATCAAGCTCATTCCGGCTGATGCCACGGACGCGGAAGCCCGCATCGCCGGCTGGGTGGTCACAACGACCCTCTCTCATCCTCACTTGATGTACCTGTTATACGCCGGACGTTTCCAAATCGACACCACGCCGCTGCTCTACGCCGTCACGGAATATGCCGAGGAAGTTCTCTCCGAGATTCTTCCCGAGCGGCCACTCACGCCGCCCGAGGCCGGAGAGATGCTCGATCCAGTCCTCGACGCGCGCTCCTACCTTCACGGCAAGGGCGTCGTGCATGGTCACCTCAAGCCATCGAACATCATGGTCGTCGATAATCGGTTGAAGCTTTCTTGCGACGGCCTTCATCTCGCTGGCGCGCCTGGCAAATGCTCTTCGGCGCTAAGCGTTTATGACGCACCGGAAGCAGCCACGGAGCACATCTCCCCGGCCACGGACGTCTGGTCGCTCGGCGTCACCCTGGTCGAAGCCTTGACCCAACATCCGCCCGCGTGGGACAGATCGACACATCGCCAGCCGATTGTGCCGGAATCCGTTCCACAACCCTTCGCCGGCATTGCGCAGGAATGTCTCCAGCCCGACCTCGAGCGCCGATGCACCCTCAGCGATGTCAAGGCTCGTCTTGAACCTGCCCCATCTCTCCCGGCTCCAGCCAGCAAAACCGGTAAAGCGGCGCCCACCAAACTCCGCGTGACGGCATTCGCTGCCTCACTGCTCGTTCTGATTGCTGTAGCGGCTACTCTGCTACTGCGATCTCACCATGTTAAGCCTTCGTTTACAGCCGGGGAAAAACTCGTGCTCACGATCCCCGCGCCCCCACCTCAATCTCCAGGTCCGGGGACGCAATCCTTCAAGGGTGCGGTGGTGAAGGGTCGAGTCGCTGAGCAAGTTCTGCCCGACATACTCCCAATTGCGAGAGATTCCATCCGGGGCCAGGTCAACTTAACGATACGGGTGACGGTCGATCCAAGGGGCGATGTTTTGAACGCGACGTTCGACTCGCCTGGACCAAGTAAGTACTTCGCCAAGGTGGCCCTGCAAGCCGCGCAGCACTGGAGATTCGAGCCGGCGCAAGTGGATGGTCAGGCCGTCTCCAGCGTATGGATCCTGCAATTTCAGTTTACGCAAGCCGCAACCGAGGTCACTCCCGTCGAGGCCTCTCCATAGCGTAGCCCCTATCTCGCTGGCAATCCGCCGCTCGCTGTGCCAAGGCCCGCATAGGTGCCAACAATCCAGTCCTGCAGCGGACGTTGTTCTCCGCAGTCCAGGCACACCGTCGTGGCGAACTGTGCCGCGCAGTGCGGACACACGGCTCGGCTCTGGAATGTGTCGAACGGCTGCTCGCACTGCCCGCATTTCCAGTAGGCTCCAATCGGTGGTGCAGTCCGGCAGCTCGGGCAGGCAAATCCTTCTCGGCGCGGCAACCTGGCAAGGCGTAACAACCCCTGCGCGTGCCGCAGCCCACCCCAGCAATTCATCAGCATGAAGACGGAGATCGCCCCAAACCAAACGGACCGCACCCACAAGGCGAGGACGAAGAACCCAACAACACCCACAAAGCCGAGGACGGTAGCCACCATCAGGCTGCGGGCGCGTCCCAGTACAAACCACAGCAGAGAGCGAAGAATCTGTCCGCCGTCCAGGGGATAGATCGGCAGCATGTTGAAGACCAGCAGCGACACGTCAATCCACATGACCGCTCGCAACAACTGGTAGGCATCGGGCATTGCCTGCGCCCACCCCAACGACCGGCTCATCACAACCGCTGCAATGAGGATAGGCAGGAGCACCACGTTGACCAGTGGTCCCGCCGCGATGCTCCAGAGAGTGGCGCCAGGTCGTTGCGGCGGGTTCACATACGCCACCCCGCCCAAGGGCCATAGCACAATCTGGTTTGCCGTCCCTCCCGTTTGCCGGCAAGCCAGGGCGTGCCCGAACTCATGCATCAGCACGATCAAAAACAGCGCCAGATACTCCAGGATGTTCCAGACGATGGAGGTGTACCTGCCCTGTCGGCTCTGAATTTCGTATGCTGCCACGATGAACCAGGACCAATGCAGGAAAAGATCGACTCCGGCGAGGCGAAACAGATGGATGGAACCTTGGCGAACACTCGGCATCAAGGTAGCTTACCTTATTCGGTTTGTTCGGGGCGGTGGGCAGGCTCATCCGCGCTGACGGCTGGGGGCAGGCAGGCGCCAACAGGGACCGACAAAGCCTGTACCCCCGGTGCCACGGAAACTCTAAGGCATATTGCCGAGGCGGCCGACAGATCCTGTTGCGATGCGGGCAACTCCGCCAGTTATTTGAACGACTCGTCCGGCAGCGTGATGCTTGCAGCAGCTACGCTCTCTGCAAACCAGGATGGGTCGCCATGGAGCTTGAGGGGGGCAACGTGCCATCGCCGGCCTGGTGGGCAGGGGTGCGTACCCCCGCGAAGAGTCAGTAGTGCGAATTCACCGTAGGCTCGCCGGCGGCGGGGTCACCTCAGACAGTCTCTTGAACATATCGTCCGGCAACGCGATTCCCGCCGCGGCGACGTTCTGCTCCAGATGAGCAGCCGACGATGTTCCCGGAATCGGCAGTACGACGCTCGATCGCCGCAGGAGCCATGCCAGAGCCACCTGTAGCGGAGTCGCGCCAATCTCATTGGCAGCCTCTTCAAGGACCGCGTTGGCCTGGCGATTCTGCCCCATCGGCGCCCACGGAACAAACGCAATCCCGTTGTTCTCGCAGTGGTCCAGCAGGTAGTCCCATTCCCGGTCGGCAAAGCTGTAGCGGTTCTGGACCGACACGATCGGCACGATCTTCCGCGCCCGCTCCAGATGCTCAAGCGTGACGTTCGACAGCCCGACGTGCCTGATCTTCCCGTGCTCACGCATCCGGGCCAGCGTCTCCATCGACGCATCAAACGACACCGCCGGGTCGGGAACGTGCAGTTGGTATACATCGATCCGCTCCAAGCGAAGTCTCTTCAAGCTGCCTTCCACGGCGGTCTCCAGATGCTTCGGGCTGGCGTTGTGGGTCCATTGTCCAGGACCCACACGTTCCCATCCACCCTTAGTCGCAATCACCAGGCCCGCCGGATATGGCGCCAGCGCCTCCGCGATCAACTCCTCTGAGACGTACGGACCGTACGAGTCAGCCGTGTCGATGAAGTTCACCTCAAGCTCGACCGCACGCCTTAGCGTTGCCAACGCCGCATCGCGATCCGCTGGAGGCCCCCAGACGCCCTTGCCCGTGATCCTCATAGAGCCGTACCCCATGCGGTTTACCGTACAATCTCCGAATTGGACTGTGCCCGCAGCCGCAGCGGAGATGGCCTGCGTGTTCTGACTCATGATGCGAATCTCCCTCTTCATAGGATGACGGATGAGCCCTGGTTGGTCCTGTTGAAAATTCCTGTGGGGAACCTGTCCTCTGGGGGTGCTTCAAGACGCCCACGGTCGTCCTCTTGCACCGCCTATCCGACGCCCCCGCCGTGGGTTGCGGCGGGGCTGGGGATCCCAAGTAGCCGTGAGGGCCAACGATGACGAGTGCCCGCGCCGGGTTGGCGAAGGAGATCCGTTCGTTCGGCGGGTTCGAAGGAAGCCAACCAGCCGCCATCAACTGGATGTGGTGTGAGTGCTCCTCTGGGGATCACGAAAGGCCACCGCGGAGCCCAGTGGCACGCAGGTGCTGCCGCTGGGTTCCGGCAGTGCGGCAGCTCCCGGGCCTCTCTCGGGTCCCAGGTGCAAAGCCTTCGTTCCGCTTCACCGCCTTTCAGAAAATCCCTCGCAGACAGCCCAGGCGCAGAGGTGAATCGCAAGGGTACAAAGAGCAGGAAGGCTCGCTTGCCACCCAGCCTGACCGCCATATCAGCCGCGGGCACGTGCCCCAGGCGAATGCGGCAGGCCACGACGATGGCGGAACAGGGCCCGCCATCGGGAGCCTCAATCCAAGGTCATGTAGCGCCCGTCCACGCCGCTACGCTTCCTCCTCAGCTCAGCCCTGGGGTCCAGAGTCGCCTTGAAGGGGAACGAAAGGAGAGTGTATTGCTTGCAGCTTCTTTTCAAAGAAGCTGCAAGCAATACATCATCCGGGTCGCCGGGCGCGAACAGCCGAATCTCGCCGGTCATCTCGTATTGGAGTCCGTCCGGCGTTTCCACCGGCTTCATCAATAGCGCATCGATATGCTTGGCCAGCATCTGCTTCACGACCTCAGGCGGCTCCTGCAACGCAGCGTCAATGCCTGCCAACTTCCGGGTCACAAGTTCCTTCGCCTGCTCCTCTGAGAGCGGGGGAGTCACAACCTCGGAAGCCCCCTGGAGGTCTTCGTCGATGGAAATGAGTTCCTCTTCGATACTCTTCAACCGTTTGGTCAGGTGGGGGTTTCTTCCGTCGTCTTGGAGAGCGTCGACGATGTTCTCCGCCTTCTTGAGCAGGCCCTGACGCCTTTCGCGAAGGTGATCGCCTGTAGCCGCAACCTTCTGCGTGTAGGCCTCGCGCTCGTTCCAATGGGACACCATCTGTTCAAGGTGCGAGAGGGCGCCCCGTTTATCGCGCCGCGAGGTCCGTCACCAGCGGCATCCACACACAAGAGGATGACCACACAACTCCGTCTTCCGTGCGGTGATCGAGACCCCGAAGCCCTGATGGCAGTGATTGGCGACTGGCTCGTACCACTGCTGGTCAAGGAGTTCCTGGCGGAACACAGCGCGGGCACGGTGGCGACAGAAGCGAACGGAAGTCAACGAACCACAGGACCCCGCAGAAGGAAGAAGTGACGAGATGCCCAACGATGACCGCAAACTTCAAGGTACTCCTCCCAAGCACGTAGCCATCTGCGCGAGGTATTCCAGCGATCTGCAGCGCCCCAGTTCGATCGAGGATCAAATGAGACAGTGCAGGGATGCCGCCGCACGCAATGGCTGGGTTGTTGTGGACGAGTACATCCGCTCCGACGCTGCAGTCAGCGGCCGATCTCTTGTAGGGAGAAATGGACTCGACGAACTGGTCAAGCTGGCGGAGCAGCCGGATTGTCTGTTCGACGGTATTCTGATCGACGATGGGGGCAAGAACGAGAGTGTGTCCCTTTGTCCGAACTGCGCTGAGTACGGGCTTTGTACGGGTGAGCATGCGATTCCTCTCTCTTCGCCGGCCTGGGTTGAAACCTGGCGGGTGACACTCGAATGTCATTCCTGCACCTATCTACATCGCTCGAAGCGGGTAGGGGACATTCTTTGATATTTATTTTTTGGTGGGATATTTGGCACGACGGTTTCCGCCCCGGCAGACTGAACTGTTGGCACACCGCGCAATCCTCCGCTGGAGCCCGATGCCTCGATGGTGGACGGCGGTCGAGTTCTAGGAATAGAGGGGGTGATTGCCGTTCTCGCCCTCGCCGTTGCTGCTGATGTGCAACTGGAGAGAGTGAGTGAGCTGATTTACCAACGCTTGCTGGCTGTCGCCGGCAACAGGCCCAAGGAGCGGCGTATGGCGTGCTTTCTCAGCGCCTCTGGGAGCCAAAAGGAGGTCTACAGCCGCGTCGCAGGGGTGCGGGCATCCCTCAGTACCCCCGCCTCTCACTGGTTCGCACCCAACGCGGTGGCCACGGGTCAACTGAGCTGCGTTCATCTGTCAGAGGGGTAGGCTCACCGATGGGGACGCGGCACGTCCTGGGCGGCGGTGAGTGGCTCCTTTGGGCGATTCAGGCGGTGGGGATGGTATGCACGATGAAGCTCACACGAATCTCAAGGGCGCCCAAGGCGGCGGCGATCTGGCGGGCGGTGGCGATGACCAAGCGTTCGCTGGTGAAGCGGGCGATGGGGGGCTACCGGGCTTCATTTTTGGTGGCAGGACACGGCCTATTTGACCCCTTTTCGGCCTTTTAGGGCCTCTCGCCGCCAGGCACACGCAAAATCGAGGCGGACAACAGGTTCTAAGATCGTGCCGGTTTCGTGATCCTTTACCAGATGCGCACTCGCTCCGGCTGCGCGAGATAAAGCCTTTCTCCCGGCTGAACATCAAAAGCTGCGTACCAGGCATCGACATTGCGAACAGTGTCGGCGCGGTACCGCCCAGGTGCATGCGGATCCGTCATCACCTGCCGACGGAGCGCAGCTTCCCGAGCCTTCGATCCCCAGTTCTGGGCAAAGGCGATGAAGAACTGCTGGTCGCCGGACAAGCCATTCTGCGTGGGAGCAGGCTTACCTGCGAGCGAGGCTTGATAACCGTCATAGGCAGCAGAAACGCCGGCCACATCGGCGATGTCCTCCGCGAGCGTCTGCTTGCCATTGACGGAAAGATCGGAAAAAGGCTTATAGGTGTCGTACTGCGCAGCCAGTCTTGCGGTGGCGGCCTCGAAATGCGACCTATCGGCGGGAGTCCACCAATTGCGCACACGGCCCTTGGAGTCGAAGGCGCTCCCTTCCGAATCGAAGGTGTGGCTGATTTCGTGACCGATCACCGAGCCGATAGCGCCATAGTTGGCCGCAGCCGGGGCCAGTGGATCGAAGAATGGCGGTTGCAGTATGGCGGCGGGAAAGTTGAGCGCATTTTGCAGCGGCAGATTCACCGCATTCACCGTCTGCGGCGTCATCACCCATTCCTTGCGGTCAACCGGTTTACCGAGGCGGGCGACATCCCGGCGATATGCGGAGAGCCTGCCCCGCCAGAGGTTGCCAAAAATATCGTCCGCTGTTACTTCGTAGGAGGAGTAATCGTGCCAGGTCTCCGGGTAGCCGATACCAACATAAAGGGCAGAGAGCTTGGCATCTGCTTCGGCCTTGGTCGCAGGATCCATCCATGGGAGAGATGCAATGCGCTTGCGATAGGCGGCGATGAGGTTTGCAACCATAGCCTGCGCCTGTGCCTTGGCCTCCGCCGAGAAATACCGTTGCGCGTAAACTTGGCCGATGGCATCGCCGAGCTGGCCGTTCACCATAAACACCCCGCGCTGCCAGCGGGGGCGCTGTTGCGGCGTGCCGGAAAGCGTCTTGTCGAAAAATGCAAAGTGCTCATCCGCCAGCGCTTTGGGGAGCACTTCGGCATAGGCCTCGATCAGATGGAACGCCAGCCAGTCCTTCCACGTGTCGAGAGGAGTGGAGGCCACCAAGGCGGACTCGCCGGTAAAGGCCTCGGGCTGCCAGACAATGAAACTGGCCTGCCGGCTGATTCCAGCCCCGCGAAAATACTCGGTCCAGTCCAGTCCGGGCGCTTTGGCCGCAAAATCATGCTGGGTCCAAGTGTTGTTGGCATTGTGAATGTCCTCGTTGTCGGCCAGGCTGCGATGGGTTTGCGCAATGGCGTGCTCCAGTTCGACAATGCGGGCGGCGCGGGCCTCCGCCGAGGAGAATCCAGCGATTTTCAGCATTGCTGAGATATGTGCCTGATACTGGGATCGGATGTTGCGCATCCGCTCGTTGTCGGCGAGATAGTATTCGCGATCCGGCAGTTCAAGCCCCCCTTGGAGCAGGT
>JBEKZJ010000155.1:0-12193 GCA_049509995.1 Occallatibacter sp.
CAAGAGACCAATAAGACCAGCAGCAACCCGCACTTTTCGACAACATTTGGTTTAAAACGGAAGAAATCAGCCGTAACGGCTTCGCCGCTGTGAAACCAGGAACCTGCGCAGAGGTTCCCTAAGCGACGGGAATGTTATTTATAACTTTCACTTCTACGATCCGCACGAGTTTACGCACCAGGGCGCTGGGTGGGGGCTGGCTTGGTGGAGTTATACGCATGGGATTCCTTATCCGGCTACGGAAAGCTCGATGGCCGAGTTAGTCAAGGAGGTTCCGGATGCGGCCAACCGGTTTGCGCTGGAACGGTATTGGCTGGATCACTGGGATGGGCGCCGGATGCGGCTCACTATCGATGAGGCGGCGGCGTGGGGGCGGGCGAACGGCGTGCCGTTGATCTGCAATGAGTTTGGGGCTTACCGGGAGCATACGGACGAGCAGTCGCGCGTGAATTGGATCCGGGATGTGCGGACGGCGCTGGAGGCGGATGGGATCGGCTGGGCGATGTGGGATTATCGCGGCGGATTTGGGGTGGTGTGGAAGGAAGATGGGCAGCCGGCGAAGCCCGATCCGGCGACTGTGGAGGCGTTGGGGCTGAAGAAGTGATGAAGAAGCGGGCGTAAGGCTGTGAAACCTTGTGGTTTCTTCGCGCTTGCGCCGACTGTGGGGATGCGCTCGAGAAGGGCTCATTCCCAGGTCTCAAAAGGGAGCGGTCGTCCACCGGCTTTGCCTCCCCCGCAAGCCGTGAAACAGGACATTGATGTTTATTTTCAGGTTGTGCTTCAACCGCCTGATCCTTGAAGAACAGCCGCACCGCTCAGTCGCAGCGCCGGACGGCCAACACAGTCATATCGTCGAAACTCGGGGCGCCGTTGGTAAACGCCCGCACGTCGTCAAGGCAGGCGGCAATCAGCTCGGCAGGTTGCCGCGCAGCGTGCTTGCGCACCAACGTGATAACCCGGTCCACGCCGTACTCGTCACTCTCGTTGCAGGCTTCCGAAAGACCGTCCGTGTAAAGGAAGAGCGTGTCGCCGGCTTCCAGTTGCACGCGCGTGGCGGAAAACTCCGTTTCGAGGAACATCCCCAAGGGCAAACCGGTAGATTCAATACGAAACACGCCGCCGCGCCCAACGACGATTGCGGGGCAGTGGCCGGCGTTATGGATTTCTACCTCACCGGTTTGGTTGGCCAGTCCGCACACCAGCGTCGCGTACTGCCCGGCCAGCGCACTTTCGCAGAAAAAGCGGTTGGCGTGGGTGACAATTTGGCCCAACGGCAGGGACATCTGGGTCAGGCTGCGGAACAACGCGTGTAGCTGTGCCATCAGCATCGAGGCGGCCACGCCCTTACCGGAGACGTCGCCCAGCAGGAAAAGGAGGTGCCCATCGGATGGGATCAAGTCGCAGTAATCGCCGCTGACGGCGCCCACAGGCGCGAAATGATAGCTTGTCTCCCAGCCGCCAAAGCGCAGGCCCTTTTTTGGCAGCAGGTTGCGCTGCAACTGTGAAGCCAGGTCGAGGTCTCGCTGTAGCGCGGTCAGTTCCGGTTTGCTTAGATGGTCGAGACAGTAGCGCACCAACGGATCCGCGAGCAAGCGGTCCTGCTCAACCGAGTCGTGGCACTCCAGGCATAGTCCGTAAGTGCCTTCGGCCATGCGGTCCAGCGCCGAATCTACTTCGCGCAAGAGGCCGGCCAGGCCGGAGCTTTGCGGCGCAGAGACCATCGCCATTTCCAGCCTCCGTTTGCGCTCTTCCAGTTGCCCCTGCAGGAAACTAACCTCTAGCGAGGCCATGAGAATCTCCCTCGGTCCAAGTCTGGTTCATTGGATTCTGCCAGCCCTGGATTCGATGCGCGTTTCCCGCTGCACTTCGCAGATAGTCACCCCTCCCTGGGGCACACTGGAAAACCGAAGGATGAATATCAAGTTTACCCAGGCTCTTCGCTGCAACGATCGATGCGCCGTTGCCCTGTGTCAGGGCACGACTTCAGTGTTGGCGGAGTTGGCGGCGGATAGTCAGCTCGGCCAACTCCGCCAATCCCGCGTTATTTGCCGCCCACGTAACTCACGTGCCAGATGGATCTGGAGCCGTCGTCGGATACGAACAGCGACCCGTCGCTGGCTTGGGCTACGCCAACAGGACGGCCCCAGACGGTGCCGTCGGGGTTGACGAAGCCAGTTAAGAAGTCTTCGTATTCGCCGGTGGCGTGGCCGTTGCGCATGGGCAGGCGGATGACCTCGTAACCGGCGCGCAGGGCCCGGTTCCAGGAGCCGTGCTCGGCGGCGAAGCCGTCGCCTTTGAACTCAGACGGGAACTGGGAGCCCTCATAGAAGAACATTTCGAGCGAGGCGAAGTGGGGATTCACGAGGATGTCCGGCGTGATGACCTTGGATTGCAGTTCGGGGTGCTTGCCGGGGTGACGGGGGTCCTGGATGCCGCCGTTCGGGCCACCCATGTAATACCAGGGCCAGCCGTAGAAGCCGCCCTCCTGGACGTGGGTCACGTAGTCGGGCGGAAGGTTGTTGCCGATGCCATCCCTTTCATTGGTCGAGCACCAGAGCTCGCCGGTCGTGGGGTTGATGGCTTCTCCCACGCAGTTGCGCAGGCCGCTGGCGTAGATCTTGACGAATTTGCCTACGGGGGTGAACTCGAGGACGTCAGCGCGGTGGAACTCCTCGGGGTGGGTGTCGGAGTCATCGACGTTGGAGTGGGAGCCGACGGAGGCGAAGAGCTTGGTGCCGTCCTGCGAAAAGATGAGGTCGCGGGTCCAGTGGCCGCCGCCGCGGAGACGGCCGCCGCCGGGAAGTTCGACGATATTCTCCTGGGGGCCGCGGGCCTGGAGGTCGCCGTTTTGGTAGGGGAAGCGGACGATTTCGTCGGTATCGCCGATGAAGATCCACTTGGGGTTGGAGCCGTTGGGGTAAAAGGCGATGCCGAAGGGCTGGTGGAGGCCGGTGGCGAAGACGGAGGTTTGCTGAGGCTTGCCATCGGCGCCGACGCCCCGGAAGACCTTGATCTTGCCGGTTTCGCTCTCGGCGAGGAAGAGGTCGCCGTTGGGCGCTGTGCGGAGGAGGCGGGGATTGTCGAGGCCGGTGGCGTAGAGTTCCACTTTGAAGCCTTTAGGGGCGATGGGCCAGGCGCTGTTAGGGCGGGGAACCAGGGTGGGGCCGTTGTCGACCGACTCATTGGGCGCCGGGGCGGGCAGGTCGGCGACGGTGAGATGGCGGCGGATGCCGGGGGACTCGTGGAAAGCGTCGGTGAATGCGGCCTGGCCAGTCAGGACGGGATGCTTGGGCGCGGGCTTGGCCGGGGTGTCGGCGGCGCGAACGCCGAGGCAAGGGGCGAGAGCAAGGGTGCAAAGGAAGGCGGAAAGCTGAAGGGGACGGGGCAAACTGGTCATGGGACCTCTCAAGGGGGTTGGGTTGAAATAAAAACGCCTAAGCTCGAACAAAACGGGTCGAAAAGCAAGCGGCGGGGAATCGCGCGCTTGATTATTTCGATGCAGGTTGGGTGGTTCCGGACTCGGAATCGGGCGGGGAATTCTCGCCCTGGGCGAGGTTGGCGAGCAGGGCGGGCGAGAGCGTGGCGGTGACCACCACGCGGTTGCGCTTCTGGGTGACTTCAGCGGTTTTGAGGAGCTGTTTGAGGGCGTTGTTGGCGGTGTTTGCCGCCAGCGGTTCGGTGAAGCCGCGCGCCAGGGTGACGAGGGTGGCGAGCGAGGCGGCCTGGCTGGTGGCCACATCGTCGGTAGGGGCGATTTCCTCGATTTTTAGATTGAGCGCGCCGCCGAGCGACAAGGCGGGTGTGGCGCTGGCGACGATGGTGGAGTCGGCTTCAAGCGGCAGGGCGAGGCCGAAGATGTGGATGGCGCCGCTTTCAGAGAAGGGCAGGCCGATCTGGCCGACGCCCCAGGCCAGCGAGAGCAGCGGGACGTCGTGGTAGTGCTGGGCCAGCAGCGTGGAGCCGGCGAAGGGCAGAGCGGCGGTGCGATGGCGGTCGAGCATGGAGTGGATCTGCTCGGGGGTGGGGGTGTTGGAGACGGCCACCATGTCATAGCCGATCTGGGCGACGCGGACGGTGCGGCCCTCGGAGGGGATGGAGTAGACGGTGTGGCCGGCGTAGGACTCGCGGGAGGCGGCGTGGGCGTCAAGCCAGGCGTTGAGGCGCTTGCCGGTGAGCTTGCCGACCAGGACCATGGAGTAGGCGACGGGGCCGTTGGGACCGTTGGGATCGGGCATGCGGTGGAGGGCGATGGCCACCTGGTCGAGGTCCTGCTCCCAGTCCACGCCGGTGGCGTCAACGAACTGCTGGTATTCGGGGACGCGGCGAGGCGGCTTCAGATCCTTGTGCAGGAAGCCGCGAACGGGCTTGAGGTTGATGTAGAGAATGCCGTCGGACTCGGGTAGTAGGCGGGCGGCCTCAGGCGGGGCCTTCGAGCGCAGGAAGACGGCCACGGCCACGAGGAGCAGGACCGCGGCCAAAATCCAGAGCGTTCTGCGCGTGCGTCGGTGCATTTGGGGCCGTCAGAAATACCCTATCATCTCGCGCGGAATGCTTTGCGGATTCGGCTCCTTCAGGGAATATCCGCGGCAATGCCGAGCGCTTGAGCTACGTCCGACAGGCGCTTATCGTAGGTCCACAGCAAGGTGGAGGGATGAATGAGGCACGAGGCGATCAGATGCGCATCGGTCAGGCCTATGCCTCGGCTGTAGAGCGAGCGCATCTCAATCATGTCTCGCACCTCCCTGATTTGCGCGACGCGCACGCGCGGCAAGAAGTCCAGCCAGGCGAGCGTTCTCACGCGGTCCCGGAGCGATCCCAGAGCCAGTTCCGCAACGATGAACGGATGGATCGAAATGTTCCTCTTTTCGAGCTGACTGCGCATTTCCGGATTCTCTGCGCGGAAATGGTCAATCCAAATCGTTGTGTCCGCGAGAATCATTGCTACTCGACTCGCCGCCGAGGAATATCTTCCAATTCCGGCATCGTGCCTCCCAGCGCGGCCAGCCTGCGGGAGCTTTCCCGCTCGATGAGGGATTTGAGAGCTTCGCGAACCAGAGCCGTTTTCTCGACTATGCCCGTGAACTCTTGAGCAGTTGATACCAGATCGTCGTCAAGGGCAAGTGTTGTTCTCATAAACCCCCCATGCATTGATTCTAGCATCATTTGATGTCGCGCACGTATGTGGCCGGCCGTAAAGCATAGCCGAATGTCGAATCGGCTTGAAGTCGGCGCAGGCAATACACTCGGACTCGGGAAGCAGGCGGGCGGCCTCGGGCGGGGCCTTGGAGCGCAGGAAGACGGCCACGGCCAAAAGAACCATGACCGAGGCCAAAATCCAGAGCGTTCGGCGGGTGCGTCTGTGCATTGGGGCCGACAGGCATACCGTATCACCCCGGGGGAGCCGGGGTGAGTTCGCTGGCAGCTTCCGTCGTTACTGCTTTGGCGGCTCCTGGTCCAGTTCCGCGCTCAGGTGGACTGTGCCGCCGGTGACGTTGAGGGTCTTGGTCCAGTCGGTGAAGCCTTTCTTCTTGACGGTGATCTGATGGCTTCCAGGAGCTACGGCGACCGTGGAAGGAGCGTTGCCGACGAAGGCGCCGTCGATTTCGATGTCCGCGCCTGGCGGTGTGGAGTCGATGGACAACGAGGCTTGCGCGGCGGGCGAGGCAGGCTGGGCAGCACTTGGCGCCGCCGGTGCGGGGACTGCTGGAGGGGCCTCAAAGTTGGCCATGTCCAGGTGCATGTCGCCTTCGACAAAGGCCGTGATTTCAGTGCCTTGAGGGATGGTGATGTCTTTGCCGTGGATGAAGAGGAACAGCGGCGCGGCAGGAAAGAAGATGATGGATGTGGCCACAATGGCTCCGGTCATTGCGCCGACGTGCCCCCCACCTTTGGTTTCCTTCGTTGCCCGTAATGCGACCTTCTCCTGGTCCTTGAGCCGCGCATAACTGATGGCCATATCCAGCTTTCCGGCGCGGCCCATGCTCTTCTTGTGTTCGGTGGCGGTTACGGTGGCGATCGCGGTTGCTCCTTTGGGAAGGACAACCACTTGATCTACGCTGATGTCCTCAACAACCTCGAAGGGGACTTCCTGGCCGACTTTTGCGTCCGCGGAGGAGATCGTCTGACTTAGCCGCAGTTTCACGGGTGTGCCATCCAGCAGCGTATGTGGGGGTGGAGGAGCCGCCGGGGCGGCTTGTTGTGCAGCGGCAGGCGTTTGAGGCGCTGGCTGGGGTTGTTGAGCCACAAGCAGAGGACAGATTGCCAGAAGTATGACTGCGGGAGCGTTCTTGCGCATACAGCTTCTCCTTGCCTTTCAGAACCGCGAAAGGTTCATTGGGGAAGCAGGGCAATCATCCGCCTAAATCAAGGTTTTCGCAAGGGCGTTCGTCGTGGAATGGCGGGTTGGGGGATTCACCCGCGGGAGATGGGCGGGGATGGGGATGCATGATGCTCTGAACGCGACCTTGCAGCTTATTCTGAATCAGGGGGATTGGGAATGGCTGGAACTGCCGCTTTGATTCATCCCGGAGAGATTCTGCTGACGGAGGAGATGCCCCCTCCGGTAGCTGTCGGTTCTTTGCGCCCGGGAAAAGGACTATGCGGCAATGCTGCCCGCAATTGCCCAGAGAACGCATTGTCAGAATGGATGTCTGATAGCTGATAAATGGAACTGCTCTTCTCCTCCGCTGCGCCGCATGATCCGCGGAGATGGCCGTACGATAATTGGGAAAGTCGACAACTTACGGGAGGGCGGTCATCCGGCCAGAGCCCGGAAAGGCGAGGATTTTGGTACTTCCTTTCATATCGAGTTAATTTAAGATTTCCACGAGCGGGACAGCAGGGCCGCGCACCTCAAGAGTGTGACGTTCTGAGGCGCGCAAGCCCTACCCGATAGGAGTTCTCCCGAGTGGCGCGGCCTTACCGATGACGCTCTTGCTGCTGCCCGCCCTGACTTTGATTCCGCGTCGTGGGCTTCACGTTGCGGTCCGCCGGAATCGGGCGGCTGATGGCCGGTTTGGCGGGCCGGCCGTGATTCGTGTTCGAGAATTGTCCCCGATTCGACTGGAACTTCTGCTCGTGCTGCACCTGCGTGCTCATGCGCGAAGCAGTTGGCTCGCGCCACGCTGCCGCATCGGACGCCTGCGGCCGGACCTGAGTGCCGCCCATTCCGCCATGGAAGCTTGCGCGAGAGTTGTTGTTTTCGCGATTGGAGGATTCGCGATTGATGGATTCGCGATTGGCGAACGGACGATTGCCCGCGTTATAGCTATACACGTTGTGCACTTTGCGCTCGTTCAACCTGCTGTAGACACGGTTGTAGTTGAAGCGGCCTCCGTTCCAATAGCCGCCTTCGTACCCGCTGCCAAAGTAGCCAAAGCCATAGTTGATGCCACCGTAGTAGCCGATGTGCAGGCCCCAATGGCCGGGATGGAACCAATAGCGGCCGGAGTAGAAGCCCCAGTAGCCCGGTGTCCACAGCCCGCCCACATATGGGGCCTCGACCCACGCGCCGGGAACCCAGTAATAGCCGGACGGGGACCACGCCCAGTAACCGGGCTCCCAGATGTAGCCGTCGCCAGGGCACGGCGGCTGAACGTAGTCGGGCAGCGGCGGCGGGGGCTCCGGAGCGTTGGCCACGGGTTGATCGGCGTAATTTGAATCTTCGGGCTCAGCGGCTTGGCCGCTTGGCTGGTTAGGAGGCGGCGGAGCTTCAGTTGCGTAGGACGGCCCACTGGGCGCTAGGTTGACTGCAGCGGGGTCGGGCCCTTGTTCCGGGGGGGCCTGGTCCTGCGCGGCTGCGACGGCGGCGCTGACAGTGGGAATGGTGGGGATCAGACGCTGGTGACAGACTGCCGCGCAGAGGGCAGTTGCAAGGGCGAACAAGACCCACGGCGCAATCCGAGGAAGACGGTTCATAGCACACTCCAGTCTTCGGATGTTGTCCGAGGTCCTTAAGTTTAGCGCGGCCGAGTGGAAATGGCCATTAAAGAGAGGCTCGTTAATGTTCATACGGAGAGCGACCCTCGTCGTAGTTGAACTCGCGGGATAGGCTGCGCCGGGAATGCGCCACGGAAAGAACGGCCGCGGTCTTCCGCGGACCACTAATTGCGGACCACTAATTGAAGAGTCCTATCGATGCATTCCTGCTGGTTCCGGGTGCATTGTCGGCAAACCGTCAGTTACTCTTCGGTAAACAACGTCGAGGCGGCAGAAGTCCCCTATAAAGGGCGCAGCTTAGGAGTGAACCGGGACGAACCCCTGTGGCAGCATAACGTTGCGCTGGGTGGCAGCATAAGACTGTATCCAGCAGTCCCCTCGTTCCGTTGTTCCCTCGTTCCCTGCCCCTCTCACCTCACCCGTATCCCCAGCTTCCGCATCTCCCTGCGAAACATTTGCCGTATCGCCGCGTGCCAATCGATCCACTCCTCGGCCTCCATCTTCTTCGCCTCATTCTTTGCCCGTGCCGTCTCCCGCGCCTTCTCCCGCGCCGCCCGCTCCAAGGCCGCCAGATTCTCCAGCGACCCCTCCCGCGGCGCAAGCGCATAAATCAGCTCGCAGCCCAGCGCATCCGCCGCGCGCCTCAGCGTAGCCAGAACAATCCGCGATTCCCACTCCGCCTTCTCCACGCGGAAAACCTCGTATTTGGTCACGCCCAACCGCCGCGTTATCACGTCCACCGGAACTCCCACCGCTTGCCTTACCGCGCGCAGCCAGCTTTTGGTCTCCGCTGCCGTCTTTCCATCCGCCGCGGCCGCCTTTCGAGCCACGCGAAAGGCAAGCAGCCGCTCGTCCAGCCGCCTGCGCAGGTCTGTCCTTTCCGGCCCCAAACGCCGCATTTTTACGCGCTCGCCGTTTTCGATCAAAAACCTCCGCAATGATTTCAAAGTGTTTACCTCAAACTCCGGCATAGAATCTCCTTCCTGTTTCCACCCCATGTACCAATTCTTCCTGATGCGGGTGTATTTATATGCATACCTGCAGCCGGCGAATTTGGCCCGAAAAGGATCTGGCGTTGCCTGCGCCGCAGGTGGGCGATATCGTGCGCGGCAAGCGGGCAATCTCCGCCGATGCCGCCCTGCGGCTGGGCATCTGTTTCGGCTTGCCGGCTCAGAACGGCCCCACCGGCCCAGAGATGCGAAACAGAATGACCCACCCAAAGGCCGCGTTTCGCAAGAAGATTCTCAGTTGGAGGGGGAGATACCGACAGCGGGTTTGCTGCCGATGATTGTGTCTTGGCGCTTCCGATGAGCAGTACGCATTGCATTTATGAACGTGTCGTGTTACCATGCGCTATGATTGCCGGGTTCCGGGATGCGGATACCGAGAGGCTTTGGACCATCGGCAGATGCAGGCGGCTGCCGGCCCGGTTGAACCGGCAAGCGCTGAAAAAGCTTTATATCCTGAACGCGGCACTGGCGCTGGAGAACTTGGCAGTCCCCCCGGGCGACAGGTTGGAAAAGCTGCGCAAGGACCGCGAAGGCCAGCACAGCATTCGTATCAACGATCAATACCGGATATGTTTTGCCTGGCGCGATGGAAACGCGCACGATGTGGAAGTGGTGGACTATCACTGAGTTGTGCGCTGAGGGGAGTGGAAGTGCCTGTCAATGCCGCTTTGATTCATCCCGGAGAGATTCTGCTGACCGAGTTCATGGAGCCGCTGGGGCTGACGGCTTACCGGCTGGCCAAGGATTTGGCTGTGCCTGCGCCGCGGGTGGGGGATATTGTGCGCGGGAAGCGGTCGATTTCGGCGGATACAGCGCTGCGGCTGGGGATTTATTTCGGATTGCCGGCACAGTTCTGGCTGAATTTGCAGAACGAGTACGATCTTCGGCTGGCGGCGGGGAGTCCGGCGCTGAAGCGGGTTGCGCCTCGGGCGGCTTGAGCACCCCGCTACCGGGTTTGCTCCGCTGGCGGGGGTGTGCTACCCTTAACTTTTGTGCCGTCGTGTGTGCGGAGTGGGAGTGTGTCCGTGCACGGGTTGGGGATTGTTTTTGGCTTCCGGACCGGTTGCAGCGGTGGTTTCCGGGTGGGAAGGGCTGGCGTAGCTCAGCTGGTAGAGCATCTGATTTGTAATCAGAGGGTCGGGGGTTCAAATCCCTTCGCCAGCTCCACTGAAAAGGAAGCCGGGAAACGGGCCTGAGACGGCAAGAATTGGCCGGCGAGCGGGTTTTTTGAGCGCCGGACCTGTCCTCCGCGGTGATCCCACTCGAGGTGCATGCTCCGAAGCGCCGGAGATCTTCCGGACGGGGTTCGATGCGCTGGAATGGGCGCGCTGAATGAGAAGCGCGAGGGAAGTGGTATTGGCCGGAGGGGTGCAGGGAGAGTTGGGCTGGGTCCCCGGCGACCGGTCTTCGTCGCTGGGGTGATTGGGCACAGGTGGCCGAGCGGTTAATGGCAGCAGACTGTAAATCTGCCGCTCCTTGGAGCTACGGAGGTTCGAATCCTCCCCTGTGCACCAGAGATTCGAGGGGCTGGAATGCGCGGAGAGCCGCAACCGGGAGAGCGCAAGGGATTGATGGGCGCGAGTCCGGATCTGGAGCGGCGGTACCCGATGGCCCTGGCGCTGTATGGGTTTTTGGCAGTGCTGGTCTGGTTCACAATGGGCGAGGGAAAGGTTCTCGTTCTGGGCAGGCCGGTGGAGTTGCGGCTGGTTCCGCTGGTGATTCTTGGCGGGCTGGCTTTGCGGACGGTTTTGGCCCGTCATGCGGAGAGGATTCGCAGCGGCGGGGAGAAAGACAGCTCTTAGCATTTAGCTATCGGCTTTCAGCTTTTGCGGTGGCGGATCGAGCCGGTTCGGTCAGCGCCCTCGGAATGAAACTGAAAGCTGATGGCTGGGAGCTATAGGCTACGGTTCGAGGGCTGATGTAGCTCAGTTGGTAGAGCACTCCCTTGGTAAGGGAGAGGTCACCAGTTCAATCCTGGTCATCAGCTCCAGAAGTTCAGTTGACAGCGGACAGCTTACAGCTGACAGTTAGTGCAAACCGCGGATGGGCCGCAGAGGCCTCTATCCGCAAGAATGAAGCTGTTAGCTGTCTGCTGTTAGCTGTTAGCTGTGTAGGCGGGAGTAACTCAGTGGTAGAGTCACAGCCTTCCAAGCTGTTGGTCGCGGGTTCGATCCCCGTCTCCCGCTCCAAGGATTCGGCTTTTAGCTGTCAGCTATCAGCTATCAGCTTTCAGCTCGGGTCGTGGTTGGTTGAGCCATTGAGGCTCGCGCTAGTGGAACGAATCTGAAAGCTGAAAGCTGAGAGCTGGAAGCTTGATTGAGGGCAAGGAAACGATGTTTGAGCAGGCAACGATCGCGGTCCGGGATGAGCAGGGATATGCGCAGCTTCATGCGCTGATCGATGCGGCCTTCGACGCGCGGGATGTGGAAGTTTTCCTGACCCGGTTGACCAGGTCGAAGCTGCGGATACGCGATTACGAGGGCGTTCTGAAGCGGGGATTGTTGGGCAAGGAAGCGGTGGGGCTTTACGAGGCGCTGCCGGTATCGGACCAGGGACTGACGCGGGAGCGTTATCTGCGGCTGGTGGAAGCGGTTCCACTGGAGTTGCGGCAAAGGTATTTCAGGGCTTACGCGTACTACTGAGGCGGGCCTCGGATGATTGCCGATGAAATCGTCGGGCGGTCTCAGGGGAAGTAGGGAAATAGTTTGGATGTGAGGTTCAGGATGCCAAAGAGCAAAGCAAACGAGGATAAGGCTCAATTCATATTTGAGCAAGTATTCGGCGAATCGAATCTTAAGTGGATTGGACCAGAGTTTGATTTTGACCGCGACAGCTACAAAGCGCGGATTCAGGCCGGAAGTTTGAAGGGGCAATTGCTGTACATCTCGATTGAGAACTTGGAAGATCGAGATGTCTCAGCGGAACAGATCAAGCAGAAGCTCTTAGCGCAGCTGGATCAAGAGTTGGCAAGTGCGCGACAGAAGAAAGTCTAACGAAAGGGACTGAACGGCAATGGCGAAGGAAAAGTTTGATCGTTCGAAGCCGCATGTGAACGTGGGTACGATCGGTCACATCGATCACGGCAAGACGACGTTGACCGCGGCGATTACCAAGGTGTTGCAAAAGCACAACCCGAAGATTGTCTTCCGTTCGTTCGACTCCATCGACAACGCCCCGGAAGAGCGGGAGCGGGGCATTACCATCGCCACGGCGCACGTGGAGTACGAGACCGCCAAGCGCCACTA
>JBEKZJ010000156.1:0-12157 GCA_049509995.1 Occallatibacter sp.
GCCAAACTTCTCAAAACTCGCCTGCGATGCCAGTGTCTGCTGAAAACGCGCGATTTGCCTCATGCTTATAGTTTATTCAAATATGACGCGGGTTGCAGACTTGTGCAGAGGTTCCCTAGGTCTTCGCGTACCCTAAAATGAACCGTCTGTTTGGCCTGTAGCTGTTTCCCTTGCAGATCGTCCATCAGCACAAGATGAATTGGAGTCCCATCGGCCAAGAGAACCTTGTCAACTTTCTTGTCTGCTGTTGTTTGGCACCAAGCACTCATCCCCGCAACTGCCAAGAGAGTTCCCAGCGCAATAAGATGCCAGCGATGTTCCGGATGGACATGCCGTGTCTTCATTGTCGCCAATCACTGAACCGAGAAATCAAACCCCTGCCCATAAACGCCGTGAGGAAAATCGGCAGAGCCAACCGAGTACAAGATGTATTCGCCCTTCTTCAGTTCCTTGACCGTAGTGATTCGGAAACGACGACCTCCGACAGGGGTTGCAGAAATAGGGACTATTCTGTCGGCTCGAATGCCAACCTTTTCCCCTACGGTTCCGCCAGCCGACCCCATCTCAATTTCTCGCCGGTCACCCTTGTCGTCCATCAAAACAACGATGTAATTGTCCATATTCTCATTCGCTGGAAGCTCAATTTCGATCACCGGATTCCGGTTGGCTATTACAGAAGCGTGCTGTCCCTGCAAATACGCCTTGTTCTTGACAGATTTGATTCCAAATGTGACGTCATGCCCGAGTCGTCCACCAATCTTCTGTTCGCCAATCACGCGCAATTCGACGGGATTCCCATCGATCTTGACTTTGGCAACGCTCAACTGCGTTGACTGAATCATCGCAGCCACGACAGCATCGGAAACGCCAGCCTTCTTCAAAGCGGCGAGGTCGTCATCTGAAAGATTGAATTTTGTCGGACTCGCCTTGATTCTCGCGATGATTACGTCATCCCCAAGACCTTTGTGCGTCATTTCGATGATCCGAGCGTTGTCAACGTCACTCTCAAGAGATGATTGCGAATAGGCCGTCCGGGTTCCCAAAAACAGAAGTGAGAAGATCGCGCAAAAGAGCAACGAGCAAAAGAACGAAACACCACGATTAGCACAGCAACGGATTTTCATGCTTCCCCCTTGCGGCACGAATTCTAGCGCAACCCGGTGGGACAGTGAATTGGGACAGCAGCGGTGGACACCACATTCATCAGGCACTCCGATTCGTCCTCGGCCAGTCAATCCGCCAGCGCCCACCCGATGTTGGCACCCAGAAGAGCTTCTTCAGCGGTGTCCCCTTCGCGTGATGGTAAAGCACAGCGACTCTCTCATAGAACCCACGTGTGTGCCACGAGTCAGCAAAGTTGAACTTCTGGTCGTCGAGATGGTGGCAGAATTCGTGGCATAGCGTGCTCAAAAAGGTTCCGAATGACGTGATTTCCTTCCGCACCGCCGTCCGCATCCAGACCCGGATCAACATCGTTTCGGGAGTGTAGTCTCCGAAAAGCTCGGTCTTTATTTGTTGAGCAACACCTTCGACCTGGGTCCTGGTGTCGCCGGTCAAGTTTCCGACATGACGCTTGGCGCCGCCCACGACATTGTCGATCGCGCCTTTCACTCTTTGCTTGTCCATCTGTCCACGCTCCTAAGGTCCAGTTGTTCATGAATAGAGGCGGGCGTCCGTGCCAAAAGGGACACAGACAACGCGCAGGGCGTGTTTGCGCCCGCAGGGACATCGTTCTTTTGGACCATGTTTTCCGATTGGGCGATGAGAGCGGATCGGGCTGGCGCGTCGTTCAAGCGCCAGGGGCGTGCGGCGCGGCTCCCGTTCCCTGCTTCACTTTTTCACCGGGGCAGAAGGGATTGGCGCCTGCCGCTCAGTCCAGGCGGTCTTAACCTTTTCGTACGTTGACTGCATCGCATCGAGTTCAAGATCGGTCAATCTCTCGATATCGATCATTTGATCCCGGGCTTTATCCATGGCCCGGATCAGCTCATTGAGCTTGAGGTTGATGGCGCGCGCATCACGGTTCTGGGTGTTCTGGATCAGAAAGACCATGAGAAAGGTGATGAGGGACGTTCCAATACTGATGACGATCGCCCACGCGGCGGAGAAATGAAATGCCGGACCCGTGGCGGCCCACAGAACGATCACCAGGCCCGCGCCCACGAACGCGCACGTGGATCCCAGCCAGGCGGAGGCCGTTGCGGCGAATCGGCCAAAATGATCGTGCACGGTAGGGATCTGCCCTTCGGTTGCTCGTCTGGTCATTCGTCTGGCCTCCGTTGTCTGACTGAGGATACGATGCGACGGATGGAGGGCGCTGTTCGCAATTGCGCTTACAGCCGCAGGCAACGGAGGGAGCGCCGGTTGCGATACACTTCAAGCCGTGGAGGACTCTCGTTGCTGCCTGTTCGCGGACTCTTATCCGGCGTCCTGATTGGTCTTCTTTCCGTGCCCGGCGATTGCCTGGCGCAAGCGGCGCAAACGCCCAGCGGCACACGCGGCAGGGGTCCCGTTGTCACCGTGCTGACGGCCACGGCGGTGGCGCCTGCCGCTTCTCAGGCTACATCGGGCACGCAATCGGGGTCCCAGCAACCCCCTCCTCAAAGTGGCATGAGCGGCATCGCCGGGGGCATAGGAGCCGCGCCGGTCTACGACGAACTGAAGCGGCCCATCACGGCGGGCGGATTTGTGGACTCCGGGACAGTGGTTTTTGAGGACATCACCAGGCAGGCTGGCCTCTCCGGCTGGGTCCACAAGATGGGCGTGCCGGAGAAGCAGTTCATCGTGGAGACCAACGGGTCGGGGGTGGGCCTGATCGACTACGACCGCAGCGGCTGGCTATCTATCTACCTGGTCAACGGGTCGACCTTCGCGGCGCTGGACGGCAAGGAAGAGCCGCCGCACGCCGCCTTGTTCCGCAATAACCACGACGGAACGTTTACCGATGTGGCCGCCCAGGCGGGTGTGACCAACGACCGCTGGGGCTACGGGGTGAGCATCGCCGACTACGACAACGACGGCTGGCCCGACATCTATGTGGGCAACTACGGCAAGAACCGGCTTTACCACAACAACCACAACGGAACGTTTACCGATGTGGCGGAAGAGGCCGGGGTAGCGCTGGGCAACTGGTCGCCCGGCTCGGCCTGGGGCGACTACGACGGCGACGGGTTGCTGGACCTGTATGTGACCGGCTACGTGCACTTCGACCGCGACAGCCTGCCCATTGCCGGCACCAAGGCGGTGGGCTACGCCTTCTGCCAGTATCGCGGCGCGGCGGTAAACTGTGGGCCGCGCGGGCTGAAGGGCGAGCCCGACCATCTGTTCCACAACAACGGCAACGGAACCTTCACCGATGTGACCGTGAAGGCCGGCGTGGAGGACAAGGAACGTTATTACGGGTTCTCCACGATCTTTGTGAGTCTCAACGGCAACGGCAGGCCGGACCTGGTGGTGGGCAACGACTCGGAGCCGAACTTTCTTTACATCAACAAAGGGGACGGGACCTTCGACGACCAGAGCTACGTGTCGGGATTCGCGCTGAACAAGGACGGACGCGAGATTGCCTCCATGGGCATTGCCGTGGGCGACTACGAGAACAACGGGCTGGTGGACTTTTTTGTTACCGACTTCGGGGACGACTACAAGGTGCTTTACCACAACGACGGCGACGCAAGCTTTACCGATGTGAGCTACAAGGCCGGGATTGCGCAGACTACGATTCCGTTTGTCGGTTGGGGCGACGGCTTCATCGACTACGACAACGATGGCTGGCTGGACCTCTTCATGGTGAATGGCCACGTGTATCCGGAGGTGGACCAGCACGACTGGGGGACGACCTTTGCCGAGCGGCCGCTGCTGTTCCACAACGTGCCGGAACCGAACGGGAAGGGACGGCGTTTCGAGTATGTGCCGCCGGTGAAGGGTTCGGGGCTGGCGGTGGTCATTCCGGCACGAGGTGCGGCGTTCGGGGACCTGTTCAACGACGGCAAGATCGATGTCGTCATCAATCCCATCGACGGACCGCCCGTGCTGCTGAGGAACGTGAATCCGGACCATCATCACTGGGTGGAGATGGCGCTGGTGGGCGGACCCAAAAGCCCGCGCGATGCCACCTGCGCCACGGTTTACCTGAAGGCCAACGGCATGCGCATGCGCCAGGACGTGCTGGCCAGCGGCAGCTATATCTCGTCGAACGACCGGCGGCTGCACTTCGGGCTGGGCGACGCCACCGACGCCGGAACCGCGGAGATTCACTGGCCTTCCGGCGCCAGGGAGACTGTGAAGTTGCCCGCGGAAGACCGGATTTTCACCATCACCGAGGGCCAGGGAATTACCGGCGCGCTCTGCGGGGGCACGCCCTGCGCAACTGAGGCTGCGCCCAAGGCCGAACACCCGGTCGAGAAAAAGCCATAATTGCCGGATGTGATCGCCGGGGTGGAAAGGAAATCCACCCCGGCGGTTGTGGTTCTAAAACACGCCGGCCATATAGACTTCAGCCGAATGATGCTTTTCTGCCTTCACGCCGCACTCGGCCAGCACTACGGGCGACAGTGTGATCACCGGGCAGTGGGTGTGAGCCAGTACCTTGTAGACCACGCCGTGGCGGGTGATGGCGGCAAAGGCCGATGCACCCTGCGCACCCAGCACGATCAGATCCGCCTGCTGGGCTCTGCCCTGGTAGAGCAGTTCCTCAGTCGGATCGCCGGGCACCACGATGGTCTGCACGGCAATCTTTCTCAGCAACTCGGGCGGAATCAGCGCCAGAAGATCGGCCTCAACCTGATCGATCGAGCGGCCGGCGAGGACCTCGGCGCGCTCCTGGGGCCGGATCACATGCTGCAGGATCAGGCGGGCGTTGTGCTGAGCAGCGAGTTCCGCGGCAAAGGTGGCCACCATATAGCTCGCGTCCTGGAGGCTCACGGCGCACAGGATGGTGCGGGTGGCAAAGTTGCGGTAGGCGCCCTCGACCACCTCGGGGCCGACGATGTAAACCGGGACTCTGGCGGTGCGGAGCACGGCTTCAGCCACGGAGCCCACCAGGAGCTTCCCGATGGGGCCGGGCGAGTGAGTGCCCATGACCACACGGTCGATCTCGCGCTCGCGCAGGAAGGCGAGGATCTGGTCCGCGGGCAATCCAGGCTTGACGACGATTTCGCATCGGATGCCAGCCTCGCGCGCGCGCTGAGCCACAGGTTCAAGATGATCGATTTCGGCATGGGCGGCAGCGGCATAGTCGTAGTAACGGATACCCGAGGTCTCTGATGCGGCCACTACCAGAGTGTCATAGGCGTGAAAGAGGATGAGATCGGCGCCAAACTCGGCGGCTTGCGCCAGAGCGAAGGCGAAGGCCTTTTCATTGGCGGGAATCTCGGAGGCGAAGAGGATGGTGGAGGGTTTACTCCAACCTGGCTTGATTACGGCTGCCATGGGAACCTCCTGGAGGTGCGAGAGAATGTTAGAAGGGCCGCCACCGGATTACGGTGCCCGGTGACACAAGTCGGCGTGATCTAAATCACGTCTGGAACGTACGGGGTCCGGTTTCCAGCGGACCGGGAACCATGTTTCGATCAGTAAAAACGCAGGTTCCAAGGTAGTCGTTCAATCGTACGGAATTGTGCGCCCTTTGCGGGAAGTTGTCGAGCGGGAGAAGGGCGAAGCTGTGGATTGAGCGAAATGAAGTGATCCCAATCACAGCCTGCCCTGCGCCTGGGCTGCTCTTCTGGAGCGGAATCGTGGCGCTCCAGAGTGGTTTTTCCAATTCATGGGGCCCTGCCGGATGGTTGCAAGATGGTAGCCCCTCCATGGGGAAATCATCTTATCGGCGGGGTCTTAGCTTTCTTTAATAATTGGAAAATCGCTCCATCCCCGGCGCAGGACCGGCTTCAGGACCGGCCAGCCGCGATTCAGGTGGAGGCCTTATGGAACCAATGCACAATATTCCCGCCCGTGGCGGGTTGAATTTCGACGAGACCCCGTTTCTGGCTATCTGGGAGGTCACCCAGTCGTGTGACCTGGCCTGCAAGCATTGCCGGGCGGCAGCCCAACCGATCGCTCATCCCGATGAGTTGACGAACGCCGAGGGCAAGGCGCTCATCGACCAGATCGCCGCGATGCGCGTGCCGATTTTCGTGTTTACCGGCGGGGATCCATTGAAACGAAAGGACGTATTCGAGCTGATCCGCTACGCCGCGGACAAGGGCGTGCAGGTGGCGCTGACGCCAAGCGCAACGCCGCTGCTGACGCGGGAGGCCATTTTCAAGCTGAAAGAGGCAGGGTTGGTGCGGCTGGGCATCTCGCTGGACGGCTCGACGCCTGAGATTCACGACGCGTTCCGGGGCCTTCCCGGCGCGTGGGCGCGGACCATCCAGGCCATCGAATGGGCCAACGAGGCGGGCATTCCGATCCAGGTACATTCCACCATCAGCCGCCATAACGCGCACGATCTGGATAACTTATGCGCTTTGTTCGAGAAGCAGGCGATCGTGATGTGGAATGTGTTTTTCCTGGTTCCGGTGGGGCGCGGACAGATCGCCGACCTGCTTTCAGGCGAGGAATTCGAGCAGGTGTTCGGCAAAATCTACGAGTTGAGCCACCGGGTGAGCTTCCAGATCAAGACCACGGAGGCCATGCACTACCGGCGTTACCTCCTCCAGCACAACCTGGAAGAGCGGAAGATGGGGCACGGAAGCGGCCACCCTCACGCCGCAGCAGCCGCCCGCAAATACGAGCCCGGCGCGCCCACGGCCGACGCCAAAACGCGCACCGCGAGCTGGGCCACGCGGCGCGTGAACGACGGCAAGGGATTCATGTTCATCTCCCACGTGGGCAACGTGTATCCGAGCGGGTTTCTGCCCATCCACGCCGGCAACATCCGCGAAACCCCGCTGGCCGAAATCTACCGCAATGCGCCTATTTTCAAGTCGTTGCGGGACACCAGCCGGCTCGAAGGCAAGTGCGGGGCGTGCGAGTACAAGGAGATCTGCGGTGGTTCGCGGGCGCGGGCCTACGCGCTGACCGGCGATCCGCTGGCCGAGGAGCCGTGCTGCATCTATCAGCCGAGGAACTGGGACCCGGAGTTGGAGCAGAAGGCCGACGCCTTCCGCCACCTGGAGCCCTCCCGGACCCTGGTCACGCTGTAGGGGCTGGCAGGAGCGGTCGAAAGGCCTATCAAATGAGAGCCGGGCTTGGAAGTCGGAGACTAAAGTCTCGGACTTCCAAGCCCGGCTCCACTTCAAACACGCTTTCCGGCCGGCTTTCAGTGGCTGGTGGAAGTCAGATCGACTCTGCCGCGGAATTTGGTGTAAACGAAGACGACGTAACCGACGGCGAGCGTCATTCCGAAAGCCCACCACACCAGCCCCACTGCCAGCGTATGCGGCCCGGAAATCGCCTTGGCCATTGTGATGTCGCGCTCAACACCTGTCGAGGCGGGCAGCAGCGTGGGATAAAGCGCCCAGCACGCGCCGGCGAGCATGAAGAAGAGATAGAGGCAGGAAGAGAGAAAGGCCTTGACGGGCTGGGCGGTTCTATTGAAGAGCCAGATGCCGGCCAGAGAGGCGACGACGCCCACGGGGACGATAAACGTGACCGGGTGGTTGAAATAATTGTTCAGGCTGGCGGGGCGCACGGCGGTGGTGGCGCCGAGGCTGATGAGGGTGACAGCCGCCAACTGGAGGCAAAGGGGGTTGACGATGCGGCGGGCGCGCAGGGCGAGTTCGCCGGAGGTCTTGATGGTGAGCCAGAGACCTCCGTGGAGCGTGAGCGCGACCAGGGCGACGAGGCCGCCGATCACCGTGTACCAGTCGAGAATGCCGGGATGGGGACCGGGCTGCCAGTTAGTCCAGAGAGGCAGGAAGAAGTAGCCGTCGGCCTGGAGAGGAACGCCGCGCAGGACGTTGGCGAGGGCGGCTCCGAAGAAGACGGCGAGCAGGGCGCTGGAAAGGCCGAAGACGCCGTCGAGCAGCGCGCGCCAGACGCCTACGTCGATGTGGTTGCGAAGCTCGACGCTGATGCCGCGCAGGACCAGGAGCCAGAGGACGATCATGAGAGGCAGATAGAAGCCGCTGAAGGCCGAAGCGTAGAGGAGCGGAAAGGCGAAGTAGAGGGTGCCGCCGCCGGCCAGGAGCCAAACTTCGTTGCCGTCCCAGACCGGGCCTATGCTGGCGAGGGTAACGCGGCGGTCGGCTTCGGTGCGGACGAGGAAGAGATGGAGTACGCCGACACCGAGGTCGAAGCCGTCGAGGATCACGTAGGCGACGATCGTTATGGCGACCAGCCAGAACCAGATGAAACCCATCATCGCCAGGCTCTCCTTGAGACGTTCGGAAGTAGGTCAGTTTGAATTTGGCTCGGCTTTCCGTCTTTCAATGACCGGAACAAAATCCTTTCCGCAATGAGGACAACGTACTCTCTTTTTGTCCATATAGCGCAACTCGACCTCCGGGATGGCGTAGCCGCACTCAGTACATCCCGTCGAGGTGTCATAGTCTGGAAATTTGAATGGCTTTGGTTTCGGCACAGTCCAAGTCTAGGCCCAGCCATGGAGATCCACAAGCAGGAGCCTCGATTCTTTGCAGCGCGCGTCAACCCGCCTGCGCCTCCTCCACGGATTCGGTTTTTGGCTCCGGGCCGCGGCTGATCTCGCGGTAGATGAGGACGGTGAACAGAAGGCCGAGGAGCGCGTAGAGGCCCATGAAGCCCAGCAGGGTGAAAAGGCCGTTGCTGGCCGAGACGGTGTTGGAGTAGCCCTCGCTGGTGCGCATGAGGCCGTAAATGAGCCAGGGCTGGCGGCCGAGTTCGGCGGTCATCCAACCGGCGGTGTTGGCGATGTAAGGGAGCGGAAAGCTGAGCAGCAGGGCCCACAGGACCCAGCGGGATTGATACAGCCGGCGGCGCCAGAGCAGGAATGCGGCAACAATCATCAGCAGGACAAACCAGGTTCCGAGGCCGGCCATGATGTGGTAGGCGTAGAAGAGCAGCGGCAGGGCGGTGGGCCATTGGTCGCGGGGAATCTGGTCGAGGCCTTTGACTTCGGCCTTGGTGGTTCCATAGATGAGGAAGCTGAGCGCGTCGTTGACCACGATGGGGTTGTCGATCTGGCCGGTTTCCTCGTTGGGCTGGCCCATGAGCACGAGTCCGGCGCCGGCTTCGCTGTGGAAGAGGCCCTCCATGCCGGCGATGGCGGCCGGTTGGTTGTGCGCGACGTACTTGCCGTGCAGGTCGCCGGTGGGGAAGATGATGAGGATTGAGGCCACGACGCCGGCGATGACGCCGACTTTGAGAAAGATGCGGGCGTAGTTCTCCATCCGCCCTTCCAGAAGATAAAAAGCGCCCACGGCGCCCATGACGAAGGAGCCGGTGACGACCGCGCCGGTCATGTTGTGGGCATATTGGAGCAACGCCCAGGGGTTGAGGAGCAGTTGCCAGAAGCTGAGGACTTCGAACTGGCCGTTGGGCAGGCGGTCATAGGCCACGGGATGCTGCATCCAGGCGTCGGTAACGATGATGAAGAAGCCCGAGATCCAGGAGCCGACAAAGACCATCACAGCGGAGAACCAATGCATGAGTTTGGAGATGCGTTTTTCGCCGTAGAGAAAAAGGCCGAGGAAGGCCGACTCGAGAAAGAAGCTGAAGACGCCTTCCATGGCCAGCGGCTGGCCGATGACGCCGCCGGAGAGGCGCGAGAAGCGCGCCCAGTTGGTGCCGAACTCGAACTCCATGGGAATGCCGGTGACCACGCCGAAGACGAAGTTGATGCCGAAGATGCGCCCCCAGAAGCGGGCGGCTCGATCCCACTGCTCGCTGCCGGTTTTGAGCGCGACCGACTTGAGCACCACGATCAGCAGCGCGAGGCCCATGGTGAGCTGGGGAAAGAGATAGTGGAAGGTGATGGTGAAGGCGAAGTGCAGACGGTGGATCAACTCAGCGGTCATGGAGGAGCTCCTGTTTCAAGCGCCAGCGCAAAAAGCGGGAAAGGCTGCACTTGCCGGTCGCGCCGCAGGCTTGTAGCGGCGGGAAATCTGCAGGGAAGCGGAGAAAAAGCCGGGCTTCCCGGGTGCTCTTCATGTGATTTAAATCACATGCAACACAGAGCCATCTCTATGATTCTAATTCTGCAGAGGCGATTCTTTCATTGATTTTGGAAGTTTCCCGCCGATGGACGCGCGTCGAGCTGGGAGCTGCTGTAATGATGGGATGGAGTGAGCGATGCGGACGGCGATCATTGGCGGTGGCATAGCGGGCTTGGCGGCTGCCTTTGAGCTCGGAAAAGCGCGTGCGGCGGGCGCGGCAGTGGAGTACACGCTGTTTGAGGCGCGGGATAGGCTGGGCGGTTGCTTGAGCTCGGAAGTGGTGGACGGCGCGGTCCTGGAGCGGGGACCGGATTCGTTTTTGACCGAGAAGCCGGCGGCGGCGGAGTTGTGCCGGGAGCTGGGACTCGCGGGCGAACTGCTGCCCTCGAACGACGCGGCGCGCAAGACCTATATTCTGGTGAAAAACCGGCTGGTGGCGCTGCCCGACGGGCTGATGTTCCTGGTGCCCACCAAGCTGATTCCGACGGCGCTCACACGGCTGTTCAGCCTGACCACCAAGGTGCGGATGGGACTGGAGCTGCTGCACCCGCCGCGACCAGGCGGGCAGGCGGACGAGGCGGTGGCGACGCTGGTGGAGCGGCACTTTGGCGCTGAGGCGGTGGACCGGCTGGCCGATCCGCTGCTGAGCGGGATTTATGGCGGGGATGCGGCGCAACTGAGCGCAAGGATGGTGCTGCCGCGGCTGGTGGAGATGGAGAGCGAGTACGGTTCGCTGACGCGGGGGATGCTGGCGGCACACCGCAAGATGCGGGCCAGGGCCAGGGAGGCCGCGAAAAAGCCCGGGACGGCGAACAGCAAGGTCAATCAGCAGGCGGCCGGGAACGGACGACCGGCGGCGCGGGCGATCTTTACGGCGCTGCGGGGCGGAATGGCGCAGTTGATCGGGGCGCTGGAGGCGCGGCTCGACCCGGCCTGGGTGCGGCGTTCGACGCCGGTGAGCGGGCTGGAGAAAGTGGCGGACGGCTGGAGGGTGGAGGCCGGCGGAGCAGCGGAAATTTACGATGCGGTGATTGTGGCCTCGCCGGCGTGGGCGGCGGGTGTGCTGCTGGGGCCGGTGGACGCGGCGCTTGGCGAGGATCTGAGCGCTATTCCCTACTCTTCTTCGATCACGGTGAACTTGATTTATGACGAGGCCAGGCTGGGCCGGCTGCCGGATGGGTTCGGTTTTCTGGTTCCGGCCAGCGAAGGCCGTGCGATGCTGGCCTGTACGTTTGTGCATCGCAAATTTCTGGGGCGGACTCCGCCGGGCAAAGCCGTGCTGCGGGCCTTCCTGGGCGGGATGAAAAACGAGGCCCTGCTGGCGGAGACGGACGCCGCTCTGGTGGCAACCGTGCGGCGGGAGCTGGCTTCCATTCTGGGCGAGGACGTGGTTGGACAGGGGGTCAAGCCGGAGCATACGCAGGTTTCGCGCTGGCGGCGGGCGATGGCGCAATACGCCGTGGGCCACCAAGAGCGGGCGCGGCGGATCGCCGCGCGAGTGGCTGCGCTGCCTGGGCTGCGGCTGGCGGGGAACGCTTACGACGGGATTGGTATTCCGGACTGCATACGGCTGGGACGGCAGGCGGCGCGGGAGTTGCTGGCTGCGACTGAGTCAGCGAGTCAAAGAGTGAGCTAGTCAGCGGGTTTTGTCGTTTCCCACCCTCGAGCAAAAAGCGCTCGAAGGATCGGGTACCCGGCATTGTGAGCCGATCCTACGTTTTTCTTTTGACTAGGCGAGCTATTGAATGCCAAGCCAGCCACATGAGTCCGAAGTAAATCAGTCCGTTGATTCCCGCAGCTATCCATAGGCGGAATGCATGAACATTCCCGCTCATAGCCATCGATCCGAGGATTCCGGGGAAGAGAAGAGCGAAAAGAACCGGTCTTGCGACCCCGATTATCGAGTTTTCAGAGACATCTGATAGCTGCTCCAGCGCCATCGTGAAGCTTCCAAACAATACGCCTAGTACATCGTCCGGTTAGTTATTTATAGTATTATGCCTGCGGCGGCGCTGCCTCGGTTTGCGGGGGTGCGCCGCCTGATATTCCTTGGTCGCTTCGATAATGCGCTGCAGCTTCTGCGG
>JBEKZJ010000157.1:0-12090 GCA_049509995.1 Occallatibacter sp.
GTGCCCCATCCTTTCGCCTTCTTTCCGGCGAAAGGGTGGGATGCCACAACCCTCAACCTGGGATTGGTCCGGTCTGATGGGCAGGGGATTGATCCCCGGCAAAAGGCTTAATTTGATTTTTACGGGTTGGCGCCGGGGCCACGCCTCGGCGCCAACCCGCCTCACCCCATCAGCCGCCGCATCGGCTCATTGTCCGCGTACACGCGCCACTCCGCCACCTTGCCGTCCTCAACAAAGGCCCGCCACGCCGCCGGCGTCTCCCACCGGTTCTCCGCCCTCAACTCCCCGTTCGGTGCATAAGTCCCTTCAGCCACCCCCAGCATCACCACCACCGTCCCATCGCAGAAGATTTCCTCCACGGCAATCTGGTAATCCGGAACCATGCGGAAGTACCCAGCCCACCCCGCCCGCATCTTTTCCCGGCCCTCGACCAGGTTACCCAGCGAATCGATAAACCGGTGCTCCGGCGCCATCAATTCCGCCAGCGCCTCCACATCCTGCCGGTTGATTGCCCGCACAAACGCCTGCGCCACAGATTCCGCCGAATCGCTCATGCCGCTATTTTAACCACGCCGCGCACCCAACCGTCAGCGAACCAGCGCGAAGCTGAGGGCCAGGGCAAGCACCGTGAGGATAACGATCACAGGCGTCGCCCACAGGCCGAGCAGCACCAGCCTTCCGGCATGCACTTCTTCGCCATCGCGCCGCGCAAACGCGAGGACCAGCATCGTTGCCAGGGAGCCGAAGGGAGTGATCATCGGGCCCGCGTCGGCGCCGATGAGCGCGGCCAGCACCGTGCCCATATGGGAGTGCGAGCGCAACAACACACTGCGCGCGATCAGCGCCGCGGGAAGATTGTTCATGACATTCGAGGCCAACGCCGTGGCGCCCGCGGCAGAGAGGAGCTTTTCCGGCGATCCCGGTCTCATGCTCGCAAGCCACCCGGACTCGACGCCGACGATGCCCAGATTCTCAAGCCCCTGGACGGCGATGAAGAGCCCGATGACGAACGGGAACAGATCCCACGCGAGCTCGCGCGCCGCCCGAATGCGCACGCGTCCGCCCGCCACGCCGGCAAAGGCCAGCACAGCGCTGCCCGCGAAGGCGAAAACATAGGGCTCAAGCCCCATGAGCGGGGCAAGAAAGTAGCAAATCAGTACGACGGCGAGAACGGTGACGCAAACCAGAAAGTAGGCCCGATTCGCAACCACGCTGGCCGGCTCCGGGAGCGACTCGCCGTCAAATCGGTCCGGCAGCTCGCGGCGGAAGTGCCAACGCAGCACAGCGTATGTGGCGCCGAGCGCGACCAGTTGCGGCGCGATCATCCGCGCCGCAAACGCCGCGAAGGTCTGATGAAATGCGTCCGCAAAGAGGAGGTTGGTGAGATTGCTGATGGGGAGCGCCAGCGAACCCACGTTGGCAACGAACGCGCACAGCACCACATACGGCGCCGCCGGGACCTTGAGCCTTTTTACCAGGGCCAGCAGGACGGGCGTAAGCATCACCGCCGTAGTGTCCAGCGACAGGATCGCCGTGATGATGGCGCCGGCCACGAAGGCGTTCCGGTAAAGCGAATGCGCGTCTCCTTTCGCGACCAGCGCGCATCGAATCGCAGCCCACTCGAAGAAGCCGCTTTTGCCAATGAGCAGGGAGAGCGCAAGAAGCGAGAGAAGAAAGAGAAGGGCGTTCTTTCCCGCAAGGATTGCGCCGAGCGCATCGCGCGGCGTCACGATGCCCAGAACCAGCATCGCCGCTGCCGCGAGCATCGTCCACCACGCCTCGTTCCAACGGCGCGGGCGCACCACCATCAGGGCGACCATCGCCGCGAAGATAACCAGTGTGGCCACCATGCGCGCTGCGCCTGTCATGCATTTTCCAGCCGTGTGCTGTGGGTCTCGGGCATAAAGAAATATAAAATGGCGAACGCCGCCAGCGCCACCACATCCTGCCGGTTGATCGCCCGCACAAACGCCTGTGCCACGCCCTCCGCCGAATCATTCATGGCGCCATTGTAAACACGCTGCGCGACGCATAGATACTCCTGAGCCGGGCGCCCCAGGTCTCGCTTTTGAGACCTGGGAAACCACAAATCTCAATGGAGGCAAAGCCGGTTCTGGCCGGTCGCCCTCGATTTTGCCGTGGAATCGCCTTTCGCCCGGTCAAGGGCGAATGAACCCTAGGCCAAAGGGTCGATTTGGTTTAAACTGTCCACATGGGCCGCTCCGTACACATCACGACTCCGATCCCCACGCTCGAAGAGGTGGGCAAGAGGCTGAAGATGAGCAAGGCGCGCCAGCAGCGCCTCATTGAAATTGTCAGAGGCAGCGGGAACGGTCAGTTGTCGGAGCGACACCGGGATGCGTCGGGTTCGCTTAACGGACGCTTTCGCAACGGAAGCGGCGCAACGAAGGATTCTGCGCGTAGCAAGAAGAGCAAGCGTGCCGCCGCTAGTCAGCCCAGATGCCGTATTCGTGAACATCCCGTACGACGAAGGCTTTCGCAGCCTCTATCTTGCGTACATTGTCGGATTGACTCAGCTCGGTCTTGAACCACGCGCGACCCTCGGAATCCCCGGAGGCGAGCGCAGATTGGATCGGATCCTGGCAGTGTTACAGAGTTGCCGTTATTCGATCCACGATCTCTCTCGGGTCCAGTTGGATCGAACTCCGCCTCCTACCCCACGCTTTAATATGCCGTTTGAGCTGGGCCTGGCCGTGACCTGGGCCAAGCTCAACCCCCGGCAGCATAGCTGGTTTGTTTTTGAAACCAAGGAGCGGAGAGTTCAGAAATCTTTGAGCGATTTGGACGGCAGCGATCCGAACATCCATGACGGCACGGTCGAAGGCGTCATGCGCGAAATCTGCAACGCATTTGTTCGTACCAGGGCGGCGCGGCCCCATGTCCCCGAGATGATGCGAACCTATCGCGGACTGTCGCGCAAGCTGAATGCGATTAAGGCCGCAGCCGGCGCCAGCAGCGTCTTCGAGGCGCGTATCTTCGACGATCTCTGCTTTGCTGCCAAAGCCGCCATAAGCAACGCGTGATCCGAGCGTCCCCCTCGGCTTGAGTGTTTACGCTTTACCCTGCGAGTCTCAGCGGCACCCCGCCTTCCCCCTCCCCAACCCCACCCCCTACAATAAGAAGAGAACTTCAACCATCGAGGAAACCCATGCCGCTTTCCGGAGAAGCCATCCGCCTGATGAACTACATTGACGACGTTGCCGTGACCCTGCGCCGGGTGCTGGCCACCATCCCCACGCTCACCGCCGAGGAGCGCGCCCGCGTCGCCGAGCACCTGCTGCACGCCAGCCCCAGTGCCGATGACGTCGCCAAGGCCCTGGCCCTCAAGTAAGTTCACTCTTCAGGCCCGCCCTTGACTGAAACCGTCGCCATCATCGGAGCCGGGCCCGTGGGCCGCAGGCTGGCCGTCGCGGCAGCCCGCGCCGGTTTCCGCGTCCTGCTCGAAGACGTGATGCCCGCCAACCTCCACCACGCCCAGGAATTCCTCCGCCTTGAGCTGGGCCCCGAGGCGTTGCCCAAAGTAGCCTTCGTCTCCACCATCGAGGACGCCGTCTACAACGCCGACCTGGCCATCGACTGCGTACCGGATGAGCTCGAATCCAAGCTCGAAATCCTCTGGCTCCTGGACCGCATGGCCCCGCCCCGCACCGTCCTGGCCACGCCCACCACGCGTCTGTCAATCGCCGACCTGGCCAGTTGCACCTACCGCCCGGGAAAGTGCATTGCCATCGCGCAGGAAGCCTCCAGCCTCTCGGCCGGCGCCGGCGCCGAAATCCTCCTCCGCACCACCTCACAAACCAGTCCCGAAACCGTTGCCCTCGTCGACCGCTTCTGGCGCCGGCTGGGTTTCACTCCCACCTTCGCCCCCGACGAAGCCGAGCGGCCGTCGCGCTGACCCGCTGCTCTCCGATCTCTGTTCCCTGACCCCCACAGGCGCGACAATCCCGAAAAAACCACGCCGGAGACTCACCGTCCAGGTGAACTCTTGCCCTTATTTGACCCTGAATTGCGCTAAGGAAGCGCTTGTTCGCACGTTTTTGTAGGCTATTTGGGTCATTCCGTACAAACTTTCCCCTTGATCCATCCCATTCCAAACCAACTTTGAGCGGATTTCCGCACCACAAGGGGTTAGTTTGTGACTTTTTCATTACCATCCAGGCCAACCCTCGACCCCCAAACACGAAGATCCAGGCCAACCTTTGGCCGCCGGAGGTAACCTTTCAGGCGCACTTTTCAGCCGGGCGCGCCCAGCACCTGCTCGTAATATCGCACGTAGTGCGGCACCACCAGCGTGGAGCAGAAGCGCTTCTGCGCCGTCTTGCGGCCCGCCTCCCGCATCGCCTCCATGCGCGCCCGGTCCTTCAGCAAACCCAATGCTCCCAACGCCATAGCATCAATATCCCCCACCGGATACAGCAGCCCCGTCAGCCCATCGTCGATCAGTTCCGGAACCCCGCCCACGCGCGTGGCAATCGACGGCACCTTGCACGCCATGGCCTCCAGCGCCGCCAGCCCAAACGACTCCAACTCGCTTGGCATCAGCAGGATATCGGCCAGCGGCAGCATCTCGTGTACCCGATCCAGCTTGCCCAGGAAGTGAACGCGATGGTGAATTCCCAGGTCGTGCGCCAGCCATTCGGCCGCTGACCGGTCCGGCCCGTCGCCCACCAGAACCAGTTGCGCCGGAACCTCCCGCGCCACCTGCGCGAAGATTTTCACCACGTCCACGACCCGCTTAACCGGCCTGAAATTAGAGAGATGCATCAGGATCGCCTCGTCCGGCCCGGCCAGCCGCAGCCGCGCAGCCGCGCGCGCCGCCTCATCCTTGATCGGCTGATATACATCGCAGTTGACGAAGTTCTCGATCACCTCAATCCCCCGCGTCACGCCGAAGTCCTGGACCGTTTTCTCCTTTAGATAGTGGGAGATACTGGTCACCCCGTCGCTCTCCTGGATGGCGTAGCGGGTGATCGGCAGGTAGCTGCGATCCAGGCCCACCAGCGTGATGTCGGTGCCGTGCAGCGTGGTCACAAACGGCAGCTTCCGCCCCCGGCCCGCCAGCATCTGGCGCGCCAGCAGCGCGCTCACCGAGTGGGGGATCGCGTAGTGTACGTGCAGCAGGTCAAGGTCATTGAATTCAGCCACTTCCGCCATCCGCGAAGCCAGCGCCAGGTCATACGGCGGGAACTCGAACAGCGGATAACTGGAGACCGGCACTTCGTGGTAAGTGATGCCATCGTCGCGCCCGGTGAGCCGGAACGGTTGCGAGTAGGAGATGAAGTGCACCTCGTGGCCCAACGCCGCCAGTTCGATGCCCAGTTCCGTGGCCACCACGCCGGAGCCGCCGTAGGTGGGATAGCAGGTGATGCCGATGCGCATAAACCCTTCTCAATGCAGAGATTTTCGTCTGTCTTCCGACTTGGACGCGCCGCAAGCCGTGGAAGATGCAGTTGATGTCCGGCCTGTTTTGAATCGGGAGCTTCCGCCGTTTACACAACCGGCCGCGCGCCGGCCTGCAAGTCAGCGAAAGAGATGAGTTCGAGGCCGGGAAAAAGCGGCAACAATGCGAGCGTTTTTCTTTCCTTCTCGCGCGAGGCCAGCAGCCGCGTATGTGCCAGCGCCAGGTCGGCGTCGTTGTATCCCGGATGCGTGACCAGCTCCCAGGTTCCGGGCGGCAGCCGCTGGAGCATGGAATCAAGTGTTGTGGAATCAAGAGTTCCGGTCGCCAGCACGCCGATAGCGCCATCGGTCGTCGAGAATCCCTCCTGCGCCACGATGCGCCGGAAAGCAGGCTCAAGCCGCCGCAGCAGGCTGACTTTCATACGCCGAGTCCAGGCAGCATTCCCGGTCGCGCGCACGCTCCAGGCCGGCTCAAAGGGGTTGCGCACGGCGCGAATCCCCGCCGCCCGAGCCGCACGCAGCACCGGCCGCAGCACGGCTGGAAACATGTGGGTGTGCTTGTGCGTATCGATGTGGGTGAGAACAACGCCCTTGGATTGAAGCAGCGCGATTTGCGCGGCAGTCTCGGCCTCGATCTCGCGGGTGCGATTGGCAAACGTGCAACCTGGTGAATTCCAGCCGGCATACAACCAAAAAAGGAAGTCGGTCAGGGAGGGTTTGAAGCGGCCGCTCACAGGATCGGCCAGATGCGGAACCTCCCGCGTTGGCGACAGCACCGGTTCGCCATCCACCAGGACCACATGGCAGCCCACCCCCAGCGACGGTGTTGCAAGGGCAATCCCGATGGCCTCTTGGGTGGCTGCGGCCCGCGCCATCAGGGTGGCGCTGGTCAGCACTCCGGCGCGGTGGAGCTCGGCGATGGCGCGGTTGACACCGGTGGTCAGCCCGAAGTCGTCGGCGTTGACAATCAGAGCTCTCACGGGCTGAGTTTATCAACTCCGGGTGCGCCGGCCGCCGACGCGCAATGGCGCTGGTATGATGACAGAAGACCGCAATGGTCCCCAAGCCAAGCGTGGGCGGTTAGCTCAGTTGGTTAGAGCGCCTGCCTTACAAGCAGGAAGTCGGGGGTTCGAGTCCCTCACTGCCCACCACAATCCCATTCCAAGACATCCAAAGGCATCCTAAGAAAGACAAGAATCCCCAATAAACATTGGGGATGTCGTGTTTTTGCGTCCAAAGGCGTACTATGCAGGCCAGGTTTTGCGGGGGGTACGTCGGGGGGTATTTTGTTTTCGACCGGGGGGTACTTTTCCAAACGGGGGGTATTGCGGGGTAGAAATGCCACTGACGGACACCGAAGTTCGCAAAGCCCGGCCTGCTGAGAAGCCATACCGTTTGAGTGACTCTGGAAGTCTCTATCTCTGAGTCACTCCGGCTGGTGGCAGGCTCTGGCGTTGGGCATACAAGCACGAAGGCAAGGAAAAGCTGATGTCCTTCGGTCAATACCCGGATGTGCCTCTGGCGCTGGCCAGAGAGCGCCACGCAGCGGCACGGAAACTGCTCGCCTTGGGCCTTGACCCGATGGAGCAACGGAAGGCTGCAAAAACGGCAGAGAAGGTTGCGCAGAAAACTCCTTCCGTACTATGGCAGGTTTTTGGTTCGACCACTGGAAGGCGCAGAAGAGCGCCCAGCACGTGGATGCTACCCGGCGGCGCATCGAGGCCAATATCTTCCCTCTACTCGGCGCGCGCCCGATTCCAGACATCGAAGCGCCGGAACTGGTAGCGCGATGGTCAAGGCGATTGAGGCGCGTGGCGCTGGTGATCTGGCCAAGCGCGCAATGCAGAATGTGGGACAGATTTTCCGCCAGCGACGGCCCTGATGGCTACGTCGCGCACGCTCCCGACGACGCAGACGATCGTGGAACCATCACGTCTACTGGAGCACTGGCTTCTTTCCCCTATACGCCCGAAGCCTCGATGGCCGCGTTCGAGCATTACTATCGCGATCTCGGCGATCGCATGTGGGACATCTACGGCCCGCGTGACGCATTCAACCAGAATGCCGATTGGATCTCGCCCATCTACATGGGCCTGAATCAGGCGCCCATCGTAGTCATGATCGAGAACTACAGATCTGATCTGGTGTGGAAGAACTTCATGTCCAACCCGGAAATCGGCAACATGCTCAAAAGACTCGACGAAGTTACGGCAAAGCAGAATCGCCTTTGATGGATGGTCTCTGCGCGAAAATCCGACAAAGGGCTCAATTTGCGAGAGTTTCAGGATTCCTGGCCTCCGCCCTTGGATATAAGAACAGCGAGTGAAGCCACTCCGGCGTGCTTCATGCACAAATGGGTGGAACAGCAAAGGTCAGACTTGACAGGGAAAAGACGCGAATGGTATGAATGACCCGTGCGCAATCGATTGCGCCAGTTCGCATCCTGCTCTCACCGCTCTTCCTTCGGTGTCAACGCAGCATGAGACCCACGTCAATCCGCGCTAACAGACTCAGGTGCAGATTGAAGCTCTGAACTAAAGCCTCATCCTGGCCGGCGCCTAAACAACACAAGCTCGACAAGGATGTGCTGGCAGTGATCGAGATTCCGGCCAAGGAATGGCACCACGTAGAGGAGTTGAGATGATCCAGCTAAGTGATATCCCGATGATGAATCGCAGGCAGGTGCTGAGAACGATGGCGGCTGCGGCCGGATGTGCATTGGTTCCAAGGGGCATGGCCATTGCGGGTGAGCCGTGGAAGGCGTCCAGGGAAGATGAAACCTTCCTGGACGACCTGGAAAGGCAAGGCTGCCTGTTCTTCTGGGAACAAAGCAGCCCCAACACAGGACAGATTCTTGACCGGGCACGCAACGATCTCACTGGGGCGCGTGATCCCCGGCGGATGGCCAGCATTGCTTCAACCGGTTTTGGCTTAACAGCGCTGTGCATCGCAGATCATCGCGGCTATCTGCCTCATGCGCAGATCGTGGAACGGGTGAAGACGACACTGGAGTGGCACCTGAACAGTCTGCCGGAAGTGCATGGCTTCTTTTATCACTTCACAGATATTGAGACCGGCAAGCGATTCCAGGGTGCGGAACTTTCCTCGATCGACACTTCGCTGCTGCTGTGCGGTATTCTCGCGGCCCGCGCATACTTCAAGGACGCACGAATCCAGTCGCTGGCTCAACAGATTTATGAGCGGGTGGATTGGCCGTGGATGCTGAATGGCGGTAAGACGTTTTCGATGGGCTGGCAGCCGGACACGGGATTTCTGGACGGGCGTTGGAAGACCTATTGCGAGTTGATGATGATTTACCTGCTGGCCATCGGTTCGCCCTCCCACGGCATGGCGCCGGAGTATTGGAACAACTTTACGCGTCCGGTGATCCATTTCAAGGGCTATAACTACATCAGCGGAAATGACCCGATCTTTACCCATCAGTATTCGCAGGCGTGGTATGACTTCCGCGGCAAGCGCGACGCCTATGCCGATTACTTTGAGAATTCGGTCACGGCGACACGCGCGCACAAGGCGTTCTGCCTTTCGTACCCCAAGTGGTACAGCGAGGATTACTGGGGCATCACGGCCTCAGACTATGCGGGCGGCTATACCGCCTGGGGCGGACCACCCGCACAGGGACCGCTGGACGGGACGGTTGTTCCTTCAGCGGCGGCGGGCTCGCTGGCCTTCCTGCCTGCCGAGTGCCTTTCAGTTTTGCGCGCCATGCGCTCGAAATGGGGGAAGCAGGCTTGGGGGCGCTATGGCTTTGTAGATGCCTTCCATCCCTCCGCCAACTGGTATGACCCTGATGTTCTGGGGATCGATCAGGGCATCTCGGTCCTGATGGCTGAGAATCTCCGCACCGGGCTCGTGTGGAGCACTTTTATGCGCAATCCCGAGTGCCGGAATGCAATGCAGCTGGTTGGATTCAAAGCGGAAGGTTCGGCGGGATGAACGGGCACATACCCAATCGCGGCTTACCTCTTCCGGCTGAACCAAGGCCGCCCGTCCGCGCCGAGATTGTCAGCGGTGGCGCATTCCAGGGCGCTATCATGGGAGAACACCTGCGTGGCAAAAGCCCCCTATAAGCCCGTCACATTGAAAGAGCTCGCAGCCATACTCGAGCTCTCTCAGTCCACGGTCTCCCGCATTATCAACGGCGTGGCGACCGCGCACCGTATTGCCGAGGAAACCCAGCAGCGCGTGCTTCACGCCGCTGCGTTGTATGGATATTCCGCCAATTCCGTAGCCAGGAGCCTGCGCCAGAAGCGGACATTCACGATCGGCGTCATTGTGCCTGAGATCAGCGAGGGCTACTCGACAGCGGTGCTCAGTGGTATTGAAGACGAGCTCCTAAAGGACGGCTTTTTCTATTTTGTGGTCAGCCATCGCCATCGTGCCGAGCTGCTGGAGGGTTATCCCCGCATGATGCTGGCTCGTTCCGTCGAGGGCATTATCGCTGTCGATACACCTATTGAGGAAGAACTTCCCGTTCCAGTCGTTGCTGTCTCCGGACACAAGCGGCGCGATGGGGTGATCAATATTGAACTGAACCATGAGCAGGCCGCGCAACTGGCGCTCTCGCATCTCAAGACGCTGGGACATAAACGAATCGCATTCATCAAAGGGCAATCCTTCAGCTCGGATACCAACCAGCGGTGGCAGGCGATTGTGGATGCCGCCAAGAGCCTGGGCATTGAGGTTGACCCGCGGCTGGTCGTGCAGTTGCAAGGTCCGGAGCCCGGCCCCGGACCGGGTCTTGAAGTAACACGGGAGTTACTCGAGACCAAGCGGCCCTTCACGGCGATCTTCGCCTTCAACGATGTGACTGCGATCGGGGCGATCCTCGCTCTGCGCGAAGTGGGGCTGCGCGTCCCACGCGACGTCTCGGTGCTTGGATTTGACGACGTGCTGATTGCCTCAACCAGCAACCCGCCGCTCACCACCATCCATCAGCCGTTGCGAGGCATGGGACAAGCCGCGGCAAGCACGCTGCTGGGGCTCATCCGGGACGATCTGCCCCACCCACGGCCGGCCTTCATCACGGTTTTTCCCAAGCTGGTGGTGCGCAAATCGACAAGCCACGCCGCTCTGCGCAATGCACCGCTCGTGCTGGCTAACGACGAGTAAATGACCTGCAAGCCGGTTAGCGGGTACCTTCTCTCTCCCGCATCCGTTGGCAGGGTGAACATATCCAGAACAAAAAAGAAGGGTGCGCGGCGCGCACCCTTCTTTTTTGATAACTCATCAGCCGTTAGAAGTTGAAGCGAGCTTGAAAATCGATGGTTCTCGATCCAAGCGCCCCGCCAGCTTGACCGAGGTTCGGTGCCTGAATGTTGGTCGAGATACTGCTGGGGTTGATGTTCAACAGGTTAAAGACATTGAGCATGTCGGCCTTGATTTCGATCTTCGCGTTTTCGCCCAGGACTCGCATGTTGGGCAAACCGAAGGCTTTGGCGATGGTGATATCGACATCCCTGTATCCGGGGCCGGGAAATGAGTTGCGATCAAGTCCCGGCGGAGGGATGAAGTTGGTGGTCGACTGTCCAGGATTATCCGTGATGGCATCGGCGTAATTCGGGACTGCGAAGTAGGTATCGGAGAATTGATCGTTGTTCGTGCCTGTGTTTGCATTTGCAAGGGCTGCGGCCTGATTGGGGAAATTGCTTCCGGTCTTGAAGGCATTGTTGCTGGTGCTCTTGCCGGCTCCTCCAAGATAGTGGGGACGCAGGTTCGCGTATCCGTAGTTGCAGCTATTGCAGTAGATCTGGTGTGGCGCTGTATAACCCGGAGTCCACCCAAAGCCTGAGTGAAGAGTCATGATGCCGCTGAGCGACCATCCACCGGCGATTTTTTCTGCCCATGCATTGCTACCGTGAAAGATAACCGGCTGCCAGACGCCAAAGACCTTGAAGGATTTGTTGATGTCAAAATCCGACCGGCCGTAGGAGAATGCCGAATCGTACAGATAGGCGTCCCGAGAGTACGGGCCGGAGTCTGTATCCATGCTGTGGCCCCATGTGAACTGCGCTTCGGCAGAGAAGGTATGGGAGAACTGGTGCTTGAGTCCGGCGAGCAACATGTTGTTGTTTGACGTACCGCTGCTGCCAAAGGTGTTGACGCTGTTGACAAGAGGATTCAGCGCAGCGCCCTGAATCTCTCCGAGACCGTTGGCGTCATAGTTGTACAAAAGATGGCGGCCGAGGCCGCCCTCGTAGCCGACATTCGCAATCAGCGAGTGACCCAGGTCGTACTCAATGTCGAGCGAGTAGTGTTCGGTGTACTCGGTGGGCAAATGTCCGGGCAAGGCGCCCAGGTTAGCGCCGCCTCCTGTCGGCAGACCGGCGGAGTTGAAGGTGGTAATGGCGTTGGGGTTTGCCGGGTAACCGAAGATGTTGGTTGGGCTGCTCGATACCGCGTAGATGATATTGGGGTTGATCTCCGTGGGGCTTTTGCTGGAACCTGGAAGACCGTTCTCTCCGGGCGGGTTGCCGTCGTCATTGTTGGAGTTTGCGATCTGCTCCTGGTTATAGTTCAAACCGAAACCACCGCGAACCACCATCTTGCCCTGGAACCATACGGGGCTCCAGTTGAAACCGATCTGCGGTCCGAAGTTCAGCTTTTGCGCTTTCCATGCGTTAATACCGGTATGCAGCGAGATCCCCG
>JBEKZJ010000158.1:0-11907 GCA_049509995.1 Occallatibacter sp.
GCTCAACGCCGCCTATGCCCGCAATCCGGAACGCTTCACCCACGCCCGACCAATGCACCCGCCCCAGCCAACCGCGGTCTGGATCAACCCGCCAATCCCAGCCAGCGCGACAGAGAGAAATCCACACTAAACTCTGAAGCCACCTGTCTCAAACTCGTTGTCACGCTCCAGAGGCGCAGGGAAGACACAGAGCGCGGAGACAATATGCGCGGCGATCAGCGCGCCGCAGGCCCACTTCCATTTACTCGAAAGGGCGCCAGCGCGGCTACTCCAGCGCCGGCGATGATCGTGGCGAGCGCATAAAGAGGCAGCACGTGGCGGACGCCGATGTTGAGCCCGTTGATTCCGGCCGTCGCCAGGTAGGCTACCCAGACAAACAGCACGTAGACCAGGGCGCGCGAGTGATCCGGCCCCTTGCCCAGCTTGCGTGTGAAGATGGCAAACCCCGCCAGAAGCACCAGGGCGATGAGCCCCAGCGTGCTTTTCATGGAGATGGCCACGGGGAAGTACCACCACACGCCGTGCGGGTACCAGTTGCCCAGAATGGACGTCGTGAAGAACTTTGCAAAGACGCGGATGCCCACCATTCCCATCAGGTAGGACTCGGACAGCAGATGCAGATGGGCCATCCACCAGATCAGGCCGCGATCGAACGGCTTCAGATCCTGCGAGTACTGGTCCAGTGTCGGGATCAACTGGAGGCCAGCCGGCCGGGCCGCATAGCGGAAGCCGTAAAAGGCCCACAAGACACCCACAGCCAGCAGAACCATCGCGGCTAGGGCCCCGCCTAATCGCAGCGCGGTGCGCACCCGCGCGCCTTTCGCCGCGACAACAACTTCCCAGCAAACAAGCACTGCCATCATCGGCCCAAGCAAGACCCCCGAGTGCTTGGTGGCCAGCAAGAGGCCCAAAACGATTCCGGCGATGGCCAGGCGCAACAGGCTTGGCTGCTTGACATAGCGATAGAAGGCGTAGAGAGCCGCAAGGAAGAAGAGCGTTGCGCCCAGATCGGTGGTCACCAGGCCGAAGTGAGCCAGGATGTTGGGATCGAAGACAACCAGCGTCAAGGCAACTAGCGCGGCCGTGGTGCCGAACCACTCGCGTGCCGCAAGAAATACCACCAGCGACAGCGCAACCGCCAGCAGCGCCGCGGTTAGCCTCATGCGAAAGATAAGCCGCTGGCTTCCGCCGTCATTGCGGGCCAGCCACGCCGCGCCGCCGGCCATGGCTTCACCCTTGAAGAATATTCTCCGGAGAGGAGGAACCCAGAGCTTCTCGCCCAAAGCCGGCAGCGGGGCCAGAAGCTTGACCAGCGGCGGATGCTCGGGGTTCAGGCCGTAGTCGCCGTTCTTCCACATCCGGTAGCCGGCATACATGTGGTCGGTTTCATCGTAGGTCAGAGACTCCTGATGGAGAACCACGACAATCTGAATCACTTGCACGGCCAGCAGCGCGGCCACCGCGATGGTCACCCATCTCTTAAATTGCAACATGGGGCTATTACCTCGGTCCCGGAATGTTACCAGGTTCCGAATGCTCCAGCACAGGAAATTATTGATGAATTGAGACTTGTCCAGCACTCCATCGGGTACTGGCGGATACCGGATCACCGCCTGACAGCTACGAAGGAGTTATGTACATTCCATGGTTGGTTTCGCCAGTATTCGATCTTGGGCGTTCGCTGGTGGGCGGCTAGCCCAGCCTATGACCGGCCAGCAACGAGGGTTCCCCATCTGGGAGCCGGGGTACCCTTCAGGGTCGGGGCAACGCGTATTTGTGCTTGCGGAGGGTGGCCCAGGCTTTGACCGGTCAACAACGAAGGTGCCCATTCTCGGCGCGTCTTTGTCCTTGCGCCAAGTTGGGATAGCAGGAACTTCAACGATCAAAGACCCGATCACAACTCACGCCAACAGCCCGAGTCACGTTTCCAGCCCCGACTCGGCCCGGTCTTGCGGGTGCCGGTCGGTCGTCAGCTCCTCCCTTTGCCAGATCCTCGCCCCGGAAACCACCCGAAGCTGGCCGCGGGCCAGGTCATGTACGAGTCGGCGGTGACGCGGAGGTGGCTCTCCGCTAACCGGGTCGCCCCACCACGGGCCCCGTAGACGATCGCTGGCTCCCCGGCGACCCAGGTGGCTGGCTGGCCAGATCGACTGGGCAGCAGGGTGGTGGTGTGCAGTTCGGAGCAGCTATGGCGCAGGGGGTTGGTTGCACTAGCCGGCGAACCCGCGACAGAGATCAGCGGCGGCTCCCATTACGTTTTGCCTTGGGTGCAGGCAAGGCACCGCTCGGAGGACGACGAGTAATTGCAGGGACTGAGACTGGCGGGCGATTCCCGCTGTGAATAATATTCGCCTTATATTCGCCTATACTGAACCCATGGCCAGCCAGGATGATCGGCGCCGGGTGTACATGTCCTTTCAGGATCGCAACGGGTGGCGCTGCCGGTTCCTGGAGCGGGACCTGAAAACTCCCTTGCCCAGGAGGCTGTACTTCAGGTCTTCAGAGAAGGTGGTTGAGTTGGTTGAACGCGGAGGTGGTTTTACCGACCAGGAGAGCCGCCTGATGCTGGCCCAGGCCATCGAGAAGGGGCGGGGCGGAGCGTTCCTTGACCTCACTGACGCGCAGTATGCCAGGCTGAAGCGACAGTGGAGACAGCAAAGGCCCTGGGATCTGATGCCCCAGGGCCCTTGCCTTACGCAGTCTGCGGAAAGGAGAGCTACCGCTCCAAGTGGACTGAGTGTAGCACGATTCACACCCATCCACCAGAAAATCGCCGCGGACACGTCGGCGCCGCGTGAGGTGCGGGCCAGAGCGCTGCTGCTCGCTGGATGCGAGGAGAAGCTGGGAGCCTCGCCGCCGCCCCGTCAACAGCCACTCGATCGCCTTCCAGTACAGCCTGGCAATACTGAAGAGGATCGGGGCGCCGGGCTCTGTCAGCCGGCGTACGATGGCGGAGATGTAGTTCTGGTACACGGCGGGCGCGGCGCTGGCCTGCATCCTTTTGTTCGGTATCGCGGTGCGGCGGCCAAGCTGGCGGGCAATGCTCAGAATGCTGGCTCTCTTCGTGGCCCTTGCTGTCGGCGTGCTCGCGTGCGGTGGTGGCGGGCGGAGATTGATGTGGTACCAGCGATCCCGGCGCTACGGCGGGACCGTGGCCGCTCCCGCGTTGCCAGATCGCCCTCAGCACCCACCAGTGCGACATCACGGTAGCCCTCATCGACACCGAAGGCGAAACCGCCATCGACGTCTTCTATCTCACCAGCCATGACGCCAAGCTGACCGAAGAAGAGCAGAAATCCCTGGCCGCCGGCCTCACCGCCGATCTCGATGGAATGCGCGCCCCAGCTGCCAACCAAGACCCAGCCAGTGCTCAAAGGCGAAAGCTGGATCACCCGCCACGTCATGCTGTCACGGATATTTGCCTTGACAGCCGGCAGGATATCGTCGAGCCTTCTGATGCATGGTCGCTAAGTTTTTCGCCCTCAATTACATGGCCACTGCGGACATCTTTCCCTGAAAGCCATGGAATCTATCCCATGCGTGTAAGCGCGGACACGCGCTCAGGAGGTTACCGAACGATGTCTGACCACCCCCGGCCGTCGCCAACAAATTTTCCCGCTGCTCAAGACAGTTTCCTGTTTTGCTGCGGATCGCCGTTCACCAAGTATCGGAGAGGTGAACTCCGAGTTACACGCCCCGCCAAACCAGTTCATTCTTTTCTTCCTCGGGGCTCCAGTCTTGCTCAACTACGCTTCACCATGAGAGGTCTATCGCATGTTCAGCCTTCAAGTCACTGAAGTGAAATCCCCAACGTGCAGCATTCGCGCAGGGTTCATCCTTGTTCTTTCGCTCGCCTTGCAACTGGCGTTGAACCAGTCTACGCTCCATGCGCAGACGGTCACGTTTTCCGGCACGCCGGGCGCGGTAACGCAGACGACAGTGAGTGTGACCGGTTCGATTGACCCCGGGGGCGGCGTGTCCGTGGATACGGCGGGCAATGTGTACTTCTTCAATTCCGCCACTTACACCATCCTGGAGATACCGGCCGGAGGTGGACTCCGGTCACGCTGGCGAATTACGTGCCGAACCCTGGGTTGGGGTTTGATTCCCTTGGCGCAAGCGGTGGCGCGCTCCTATTCATAGCGGACGGCCCGCCCAGCTACGTTACCAGTCTGGAGGATCTGAATATTGTGAGTGGGGTGTCTGAACCGCTGGAGAACGTGGCGACCGGGAACTTAGCAGGGTCATCCGCGGTCGTCAGCGTCCCGCTGACCGCGGGTCCGGAAATCCTGGCTGTCTATTCACAGAGCAATGGGCAGCTGGTGTTCACGACGCGGACGGACGGAATCTGGATTGCGCCGGCGGAGATTGCAAACGCGTTCAGCGCCGGGGGCCTGTCGCTAGCCCTGGCGCCGTTGGAGGGTGGCGGAGCCTTCCTGACATTTCAGGGAACTGACGCCAAGCTTTACTATTCTGTCTATTCTGGCGGGTCGTGGAGCAATCCCGCTCTTCTTATTCAACCTTGCTCCTCAGATTGTGAGGGAGCCTATCCGCTGGCGCTGTCGTTCGACGCGCAGGGCGATCTGTTCGTAACGGGATGGAACACTGGTGTGGAGGAGTGGCCCTGGACCGGATCGGCCCCGTTTACGGCCACAAGCTACGGTCCGTTGATCGCGGTTTCCGCCCAATTGTCAAACCCCGCTGGAATGTTTGGAGACACGCACGGAAACCTGTATGTGGCGGACACCGGCAACCGTCGCATCGTGGAGCTTCAGCCCGCCAGTAGCGTGAACTTTGGCTCGCAAGCCATCGGATCGGCCAGTGCGGCGCAAACGCTGAATTTCACTATCTCTTCCGGCACGACGGCGGGCAGCATCGGGGTGTTGACGACAGGCATTGCGAGCAAGGACTTTGCCGACGCCGGATCGAGCACCTGCACGGCAACGACTTACTCCTCGGTCATAAGGTGCACTGTGAATGTGAAGTTCCAGCCCCTTGCTGCCGGCCTGCGCCGCGGCGCGGTGGTGTTCTACTCCGGCGCCAACAACACCGGCACAGTGCTGGCCACGGTGCCGGTTTATGGTGTCGGAACTGGGCCGCAGGTGGCTTTTGGGCCGGGTGGCGCGCAGACCAACGTGGGCAGCGGATTTTCCGGTCCGAAGGGCGTGGCTGTGGACGGGGCGGGCAATGTGTTTATTGCCGATGCAACTGCCGCCTTGGTAGACAAAGTAACCCCAGGGGGCACGCAGACCACGGTGGGCAGCGGATTTAGCAAACCCTAGGGCGTGGCTGTGGACGGGGCGGGCAATGTGTACGTCACCGATTTCAGCGCGGCGGCGGTGCACATGGTAACGCCGGGCGGCACGCAAACCACGGTGGGCAGCGGATTCGGCAGCGCCGCTGGCGTGGCCGTAGACGGGGCAGGCAATGTCTATATCGCGGATCTAGGTAATGTCGCCGTATACGAGGTAACGCCGGGCGGCACGCAGACGACGGTTGGCAGCGGGTTTATCGAACCTGCAGGCGTGGCCGTGGACGGGGCGGGCAATGTGTACGTCGTCGATCCTGGCGTCCCAGCGGTATACGAGGTAACGCTGGGCGGTACGCAAACCACGGTGGGCAGCGGATTCAGCCAACCAGAGGGCGTGGCCGTGGATGCGGCCGGCAATGCTTATATCGTCGATGCAGGTGCCAACACGGTGTACAAGGTAACGCCGGGCGGAGTGCAGAGTACGGTCAGCAGCGGATTTGACGGTCCGGCCGGCCTGACCGTCGATGGATCCGGCAATCTCTATGTCACCAATACCGGCAAAAGTCTGGTAGTGAAGATCGACCGCACAGATGCGCCGTCGTTGAGCTTTGCCGCTACCGGTGTGGGTTCGACGAGCACGGACAGTCCTAAGACCATCGAAGTTGAGAACATCGGCAACACGGCGCTGACTCTGACAGGTCTCAGCTATCCCACCGACTTTCCCGAGGCCACTGGCGACGATAGTGCCTGCACCGGCACGACCAGACTGACACCTGCGGAGCAGTGCGATCTGCCGATCGCCTTCACTCCTCAGTCCGTGGCGAGTCTGAGTGAGGACGTAACGCTCACCGACAACGCGCTGAATGGGACGGGAGCTACGCAGTCGATAGCGGTCAGCGGCACAGGCACGGCGGGGACCGCAACGCTCACCACCCCCACACCGGGCACCGTGCTTGCCGGTTCCAGCGTGACGTTCACGTGGACGGCCGGCTACGGGACCACGGCGTACCAACTGTGGCTGGGCACCACCGGAGTGGGCTCGCACAACTTGTATGAATCCGGTGCAACGACGGCTACCACTGAGACCGTCAGCGATCTACCGACCACCGGAGTGACCGTGTACGTCCGGTTGTGGTGGGAGATCGACGCAGTCTGGAAGTCTGCGGACTACACCTACACGGCACAGTAGCGATCCCGTGCGATCGACTTGAAGTGTGGCAGTTCGGATGATTGGCTCATTTGCTTGAAACGGATCAGGCTAAGAGAATTCGGGGCAGAAAGAGGAAGGAAGAATCAAAGAACCTGTTATTGCCGCCCACAGTTGAGTATGCCGACCTCATTGACAAGCTAATGGTCAGGGGCGATTTCTTGCCCGAGGAATTTGAATTCAAGACTGAGCTTGAAAAGTTGGGCCAATTCAGCAACGCCGTCGCTCACGTACGTCCTCTTGTGCGAAGCAACGCCTATCTCGACATGTTCGTCTGTCGCCTTGAGGCCGTAATTCTATGGATAACCGCAATCGAAAGGAAGATTGCTTCCTTTGGAGGATGAACAGTTCATTCTTGCCCATGCGGAAACGGCTGGGTGAGGCAGCCCGCCTCATCGACCCTCGCCCTCGCTCCCCGCCAAGAGCCATTCGATCGATTTCCCATACAGCCTGGCAATCCTGAACAGGATCGTGTCGCCTGGCTCTTTCTGGCCGAGGTCGATGGCGGAGATGTAGCTCTGGGCAATGCCGACAGCCACGCCGGGCATCTTCCAGAACACCGCCGCGGACACGTCGCCATCGCGCGAGGTGCGGGCCAGAGCGCTGCTGGGGCTGGCTGGGTGCGAAGAGAAACACAAAGCTATCAGGGGAAGAGCAATGGTTCCGTGCTTGCACCCGGATCACTGAAGTTGCCTAGGCCGACGCCCACCAGACGGAATTTCTGCCTGGGATCAGCGCCAACTCTGTCCACGAGAGACAGAGCAATCCGCGTCAACTCTTCGGGAGAGGTTGGCGGCGATGGGGGCGTCTGGCTTCGGGTGTCAACCGACCGGCACCACGCCGAGGCATCGGAAAACGTTCGAGAAGCCGACTTCAGGGGATTAAACTGTCTCGGTGAGCGCATCGGCGATTTTGCGTGGAGCCACCGCCTTTCCAGCGGCATGGACATTTTTTGATACGGATCTGACCGAGGCCGCACTATTGATCGGTCGGCGACGATTTTATTGGACGGGGGCCTGTTTGCGCCGTAGAGTGATTAGCACGAGATAGACGGGCGCAGTCTCCTTTTCCGGCGTCGGCGATTTCCAGTGGAGGCGATTTCGGCGATTCGACTGGTTCGATTCGTCCGGTTGTTGCGCATTCTTCGCACAACACTTGCGGTAACTTCAGAGCCAGCATTCCTTGCGGCAATGCCGCCGGCAAGCCCCTTTCGCCGCCTATGAAAGGATCGACGATCCGGAACTGGGCAAAACAGGATCGAAATCTACCGGCGGTTAGATCGTCGCTTCCCCAAGAGAGGATATTCAATCCTCCTGAATGGACTTCAGTGATGTGCAGTCGCTCAGCCATGAGCATGCAGGATCGGTAGCCAATCCATGCCTGGATATTTATTGCGAACTGCGCGCCATCCCCGGCGGTTGCCACTGATCGGCGCAGGCAGTGCAACGGCGTGAAGTGAAGAAATCCGATTATTCGTTGCAAAGGGTGGTTCATGAAACGTGGCGTAGGCACCTTCATTCTAATGGTGGCTCTGGCGGCCGGATCTCGATTGGCGGTTACTCCCGCCCCGCCGCCAACGGCCTCAAGTTCCAGCAGCATACATGGCGTTCCACCCGAAGGGCGCCAGTCCGGAGCCACAGTCTGTTCAGCATTCGCCGAGCAGCAGATCGGCAACGCGCCGGCTTCCCACGGAGAACTTGCTGTTCTGGTGCGCCAGTTTCTCCGCGGGGCCACGGAACAAACCAAGCCAGAGTCAGGTCTGCTCCCCAAAGACATGCACATTCTTGTCGCTACGGTGCCGGACCCTTTGCACACGCTTCTGAATCTGCAGTTCGATCGAACCATCGATGCCATCCAACAGGCAGCTCAGGATCAGGGTTACACTTACGATTCGTCCTGGCTTCCGTGGAAAGCGGAGGCCGCGGAATACTCCGGCCTGAGCGATCAGAATGCGGAGAACGAGGACACTTCCCAGCGAGAGCTGTGTCCTGGCCTGATTCTGTTTCGACAGAGTATGCATCGATCCACGGCTCAGCGCTATGACGACACTTACACCCATGGGCTTTTCGTATTCCTGGTAGCAGAGAAGCCCACCACAGGGATCAACCGAGTGCAATGGGACAACGCCCTGAAATGGATTCAGGAGCACGTGGACAAAAAGAATGCTGACCGCGCACTGCGCGTTCTCGGGCCTAACTTTTCCGGATCGGTCCCCTCCGTGGCCCGCGCGCTCGTCGATTCTGGAGGACAGGCGGGCAACTTCTCTAATGTTCTGCTCTATACAGGCACGATTCACGGCTGTTCTTCCGTCCGTTGGCTCCAGGAGGAGTTGCAAAAGTGGGACCCTGTGCCCGTGCATGTGGCCGATTTCAGAGAGAACGACACGATCCAGATCGATCGATACTTCAGGTATCTTCATGACCGGGGACATTCCGTTTCAGAGGTCGCAATTCTTTCTGAAGACGAAACCGCGTATGGCGGCCTGCCCGATGGGCCGACTGCCAAGCCTTCCGCGGATGATGCGAAGCCGGCCGTGGTTGTCGCGAAGCCGGCCGGGGATGATGCGAAGCCGGCTGCGGGTGTTGCAAAGCCGGCCGCGGGTGATGCGAAGCCGCCCGCGGGTGATGCGAAGCCGCCCGCTGCGTGCGAGCCATCCTATCCACCTGGTGAAGCACCGCTGCATTTGTACTACCCACGGGATATCTCTTCGCTTCGATCGGCTTACCAGGAACAGTCCATCTTTGCCTCTCCCACGGCGGACAGATCCAACACGGCTCATGTTGTGCTTCAACCACAGGCCACGAGGTCGACGCATCACGATACCGACACGGTTGCGACCTTCAGCGGCCCGAACATGGCGCTGGCACAGGAAGCGCAGATGTACGGAATCATCGACACGCTCAAGACGCATGGGATACGGTTTGTCGTTCTGCGCAGCACCAATTCTCTTGATTACCTTTTCCTTGCGCGCTTCCTTCATCGGGCCTACCCCGATGCTTTTATTGTGACAATGGGGGCGGACATGCTGTTCGGACGCGAGATTGATTCCACTGAATTCCGCGGCGTCGAGGCTCTCACTCCTTTCCCGCTTCTGCCCCGCGGTCAGGATTGGACCAGACGCTCAAATAATGTGCCTCGACACGCTCACCGTGTCTTCGGCAGCGACACGATGGAGGGCACATACCTGGCCACGCGATTCCTCATTACCGACTTGGATCCCAGCAAGCCGCTCATTGACCCAATGAAGGCAGACATAGCCGACTACAGGGCGCCCTTCTGGGACAAAAAATCCACCGCTACGACACCGTCTACGTGGCTGTCAGTCATTGGACGGGATGGGTATTGGCCGGTTGCTGTGTTGACCGATCCATTGTCGGCACCTTCGCCCGATTCGACTGTGGAACCAGTGACTCTGCCAGGCGAGTCGGACTCCCCCACCGCGGCGAATCCGGCACGCTGGAGGTTCTCGCTATCGCCGGCATGGAAGTTCTGTTGCGGGCTTGCGGCGCTTGCAGTCTGCCTTCATTTCTACGCTTGCCTTTTTGGATGGCGGCGTGAAGACCAGGGCATGTTCATTCAGTTTGCGCCTCTGCCGGCCAAGCGACAGTTCTTTCTGATCGGGCTAGGATGGGCAACCATTGGTTCCATCGCGATTCTCATGCTGCGATGCTCAAGCCAAATCGGTGACTATCTTGAAAAGAGCAATTCCTTATGGATTTCGGTAATGTACATTGTCGCGTGGCTGGCATGTCTTGGGATCGTGCTCGATATTTTGTTGCGATCTTTTGGCGAACCTCGCTCAGCGCGCATCCGTTCGCTGCGCGCTTGGATGCGCCGGCTTCGCGCCGGCCGGAGCGAAGCCGGATCGGCTTATAAGCGCGCGCCGTACGCCATTGTCTTTATCGCCTTTCCAATTGTTCTTCTGGTTGGCGCTTATTGGGTTGGTTCAAGGCTCTTCGCCGGTCCCAACGGAATACCCACCGCATATCGCGCCGTCCATTTGACGAACGGCGTTTCACCAATGGTCTCGTTGCTGCTGCTGCTGAGCGCGTTCTATTGGTGGTTCTGGCATACGCTCTCCGGCCTGGCGCTGCTTGGCGGGGGCCGCCCCATTCTCCCGCGTGAAAATAACCTTCCTCCCATCCTGGCCCGCATCAGCAGTGAAATGGCCGGCGATATTGAATCGCGCGCCATGCCGCTCCCAGACCTCCGCCGGGGCTGGGTGTATCTTTTTCCCATCGCGATCCTGGCGCCCCCTCTCTATGCTCTTTGGCATGAAGGACCGGCCGGCTTTGATCCCATCTTTCATAGCCTGGAGAATCATGCTTTCAACCAGACGCTGCATGCCCTGCTTGCGTTGGCGCTGTATCTGCTGATATTGGAGTGTACGCAGTTGCTGGGCACGTGGCTTTCTCTGAAGCGCCTGTTGCTGGCCCTGAACCGCTTGCCTTTGCGCCGCACCTTCGCGGCGCTGCAGGGGCTTTCCATGCGCTCCCTTTGGAGCTTGAGCGGCGCATCTTCTCGCGCCCGGTACACCATATTTTCGCACCAGCTGGAATCCCTCGTTCACCTTCGAAATGTGCTCCGCTCCTTCGCTTTCCGCAACTACGGAGATGAGCTGATCCGCGCCTCCATTGAGTCCGCTTGCACATATGGAAGAAAGTTTGTTGAGGAGCGAAGCAAGGCGGCCGACCTGGCAATGATCAACGACCGGGAAGGCCGGCACATGCGTGAGGAGTTCTGCCAATGCACGGAGCACATACTCACTGACTTGATCCTTCCCGAATGGTTGAACGAGACGCGCAGCATGGATCTGATGGAAGGCGGCGAGAAATCAGATTCCAATGTTGTGTTGCCCTTGTCTGAAGACGAGCCGACCCGCCTTGCCGAGGAATTTGTGTGCCTGACTTATGTGGGGTATTTGCAGAATCTCCTCGCGCGCATGCGGACCATGGTCCTTTCAATCGTTGGAGTCCTTGCGGGGTTTGCGTTTTCGCTTGCCTTCTATCCCTACGTTCCGAGGCCAACGATTACCATCTCCATCCTTTTACTTGTGTTGGTTGTGGGATCGGCCGTAGCCCTGGTATACGCCGGGCTGGAGCGCGACTCGACCCTCAGCCGCATCACCAATACTGAGCCGGGCAAGCTCGGCCTGGGTTTCTGGGTTCGATATGGGAGCTTCATCGGAGTGCCGATTCTTGGACTGCTGGCTGCACAGTTCCCCGCCATTACAGACTTTGTAACCTCGTGGATTGAACCCAGCCTCAATGCGGCGAAGTGACGATATCCGCAATTCAAGAAGGCCGCCATTTCCGAACGACAGATCGAGCGTGTCCGTCTGGCCAACTACATGGTTGACGGCGGCGCGATTGGGATGAGAGAAGTTTTCAGGCGTGTGTTTTTGCCGCCCAGGATGTGGGCGTGAGCCCGGCGACGCTATGCACGGGGG
>JBEKZJ010000159.1:0-11863 GCA_049509995.1 Occallatibacter sp.
GCGGCGGAGAGACTTGGGAAAACACAGCTCCAGCCCAGCCGCCACAACTGAAATCGAACGTTGAGGGTGCTGCCGCGGAGCGCACTGCACTTGGGATGTTGCTCCAAGGGGTGCATGCCGGCGCGCGGCCGGACCGGCCCCAAACAGCTTGTAACTGTCAGGCGTTGAAGCTACTCGCCTTCGCCGGTCTGCATGGTCAGATAGCGCTCGTAGCCAAGCTCTTCGATCTGGTGCGCCTGGGCTTCCAGCCAATCCACGTGTTCTTCCTCTTCCTTGAGCAGAGCGACAAAAAGATCGCGCGACCCATTGTCCATTTCGTCCGATGCAATCCGGACGGCCTCGTTGTACATGCCCACAGCTTCGATCTCGAGTTTCAGGTCCGCCTGAATCATGTTCTTGACGTTTCCGCCAATCGACAGAGCCAGCGGTTCCATGCTGGGCGTGCCATCCAGAAACAGGATGCGCTCCATCAGCGACTCGGCGTGCTTCATCTCGCCGATCGATTGCTTCTTGATGTATTTGGATAGCCGGTCGTATCCCCAGTTCTCGCACATTTCAGCGTGAACAAAGTACTGGTTGATGGCGGTGAGCTCCTCGCGGAGCGCGCGATTCAGTTGCTCGATGACCTTCGCGTTACCCTTCATGGCGACCATTCTACAAGAGGCCGCGCCGGCTTGTAACCGGCAATTCAAGGGCGCGTGCAAATCATCTGATCGATCCCCTTTTCTTCACCCTGCCCAGCCGCTCCTGCCCCCGCCTACACCTGGGCCAGTCTCTGCAACTGGCCCAAATGGTTCAGGTCGTGTCCGGCCATGGTCTCCACAATCGTCAGAAACGTCATTCTACCCCGCTCCGGATGAGTAACCGGCCTGTCCGCCGCCTCGGGCAGCGCCCCGCCGATCAGTCGCAGATTCCACCCCCGCAGCGCCGTAAATGCGTCGAGCGCCTGGCTGGCCGGGACGCCCCGGTAATTCGCCGCCCACTTGTCCTGGTCGAATGGCTGGATGACCGGCGCATCCTCGGCCAGCGTCTGCCGCAGCCGAAATCCAAACACCAGTTCGCAGTCCGCCAGGTGAGCAACAATCTCCGCCGCGCTCCATTTCCCCGGCGCCGGCGCCGTATTCACTCTCTCCCCGCCAATGGCCTCGATCAGCCGTCCAATCTCCTCCGGCGTCGCCGCCAGAATCGTATCCAGCGCCCGTCCATCCAGAAACTTGTCATAAGGATTCAGTTCACTCATCGCAGCAGCCTCCAGCGAATTCAGCTTCCTTCCATCCACTCATCTCAACCGCCGGCCCCAGCCCGCACCGGACGCATCGCCCACCGGCAGCGGGGTCTTGTTCCCTGTTCCCTGTTCCCTGTTCCCTGTTCCCTGTTCCCTGTTCCCTGTTCCCTGTTCCCTGTTCCCTGTTCCCTGTTCCCTGTTCCGTGTTCCCTGTTCCCTGTTCCCTGTTCCCTGATCTCTGATCTCTGATCTCTGACCTCTGACCTCTGACCTCTGATCTCTTACAAATACTCCTGCACCATCCGCTTCCAGGTAGGCCAGTCGTGGGCATTATACGAATCCCACGTATGAAGCTTGTGCGGAATTCCCTTCGCACTCATGACCCGGTCAAGATTCTGGTTTTGTCCCAGGCACTGATCGTCCCAGCCGGTGGCCAGCACGTAGGTGTTCCGCCGGTAACGCTCGAAGAACCAGGGGTCGCTCAGGTTGGGCAGGTAGTGGGTGGGCAGATTGAAGTAGCAATCCTGGTCGTAGTAGCCCTGCAGAAACTTCTCGAGATCGAAGGCCCCGGACATGGACAGAAACCCGGTAAACATGTCCGGATGGCGCAGTGCGATGTTGACCGCATGGTAACCGCCGAAGCTGCACCCCAGCGACACCAGGTACGGATCGCCGTTCTTGAGCCGCACCATCTGTACCACCTCGTGGATCACGTAATCCTCAAACTGCACGTGCCGCGCGATGCGCCAGCGCGGAGGGACGGCCCTGTTGTACCAGCTCTCCATGTCCACCGAGTCCACGCAGTACACCTGCACCTGGCCGGCGTCGATCTTGCCTGCCAGGGCCTCGATCATCCCCCGGTCTTCAAACTCGTAGAACCTGCCGCCGGAGGTGGGAAACACCACCACGGGCAGCCCCGCATGGCCAAACACCAGCAGTTCCATTTCTCTGCCCAGGCAACTGGAATCCCACTTGTGATACTCACGAACCATGATGTGCGCGCTCCACGCTGGATTTCTCTGCCCCACTCCGAACCCGGCCTCAAGCCCGCCCTCATCAAGCCGCCCTGTTGCCGCAAAAGGCCACTCCAACTCTGCTCTTCAAAGCGGGAAATTGGAGAACCGCCGATTTCTTGATACTGTATCAGCCTGGGTTGCTGTTTTTTTTGAACGCTTCCCCGCCGCGAGACGATAAACGATAAAGGACCGCAGGGATTGAATCTGGAAAACCAATTGCCGGAGAATCGATCGGCGAAAAGCAATCCGCCGGAAGACCGGATTTGGGCGCTCGCGCCTCAAGGCCTGCTCGGGGCCGGCGATGCCACACCCCATCCCCGTCTCCGCCTCCATCGCGCCTTCTCCAGCGTTTACCTCCCCGGCAGGCGCGACCTCATCGTCTACGTCCCGCCGGGTTATGACCACCACCCCGAGCGCACCTACCCCGTCCTCTACCTCCAGGACGGCCAGAACCTCTTCGACCCGCGCACTTCGTTCATCCCCGGCCGCACCTGGGAGGTGCGCGAGCACGCCGACGCCGCCATCCACGCCGGAGAAGTGGAACCACTCGTCATTGTCGGCATCTACAACACCGGCGACCGCCGTCTGGCCGAGTACACCCATGAGCGCGACTGGCAGATGGGCGGCGGCGATGCCGCGCAGTACGGCCTCACCCTCACCCGCGAAATCCTGCCCTGGATCGCCGGCCACTACCGCGTCCGCACCGACCGCGACAGCACCGGTCTGGGCGGCTCCTCGCTCGGCGGCCTCGTCTCGCTCTACCTCGGCCTGCGCTACGCCACTTGGTTCGGCAAGCTGGCCATTCTCTCTCCCAGCATCTGGTGGAACCACTTGAGCATCCTCGGCTACGTGAACGAGCGCGCCCCCGAAATCTGGGAGCGCCCCCGCCTGTGGCTCGACGTAGGCGACAAGGAAGGCCGCCGCACGCTCCACGACGCCGAGGTGCTCAACCGCCGTCTCAAAGCCAACGGCTGGCGCCCCGGCGAAACCCTCCATTTCGAGCACGTCCACGGTGGCACCCACGACGAAACCAGCTGGTCCCGCCGCGTTCGCCCCATGCTGAAATTCTTGTTTCCGGCGCAATGACGAACCCATGCCTGAGCGACAATAGATCTGGATGGGAGCGGATACATGGCCGCCCAATGCCGGGCTCTCACAGCCGAGGAACACGACCTGCTCGCCTGGCTCCTTGAGCATGGCGAGCCGGATGCCAGGAATTTCATGCCTCAACTCGATGTCATCAAGGCGCGAAGTAGCTGCACGTGCGGATGCCCCAGCGTAGAATTCACGGTTCCCATGGAAGCTTCCTACGCGGAAACGACTCGATCCATCGTGGCAGATTTCACCGGCGCGGCAAAAGAGCTGCCGGTGGTGTTGATCCTCTTTGCAACGGGCGGAGAGTTGTCGGAATTGAAAGTTTTTCCGTTCGATTCGACGGACCTCCCGTTTGGCCTGCCTGCGATTGTGAGCCTACGACCTTTCGTTTCGGAGGCTTCCCAGTAACCTAAGGATGCGCTTCTTCCCGAGGCATCTGCCGCTGGACCGGGCATGGCAAGCGACACAGCCTCCCATCGCTTGCCCCAAAGCGTCATTTCGGCGATACTTAGGTGTTGAGTCTTGTGTGGCCGGGCGCATACGCCTGGCCGTTTATTTGGACCTGCGCGCCTGAAGCAACGCCGCCGCCGGCCGGAAAAGCCCCCATAGACCGCAACAGAGCACTGGATTTCGAAAGGAACCGTATCGCCGTGGTGATGATTCGTTTGGCGCGTGTTGGCGCCCCCAAGCAGCCCTACTACCGCATCGTGGTCATTGAGAAGGACCGCGCCCGCAATGGCCGTTCCATCGAGGTCGTCGGCACCTACAACCCCCGCACCAGCCCCGCCACCGTCGACATCAAGCACGACCGCATCGCCTACTGGCGCGGCCAGGGCGCACAGCTTTCGCCCATCGTCGAGAAGCTGGTCACCAAAAACCCCGCCGCCGTCCCAACTGCGGACCCGCTCAGGGCCTCAGTCCCGGCCCCGGTCGAGGCCCCAGTCGAAACCCCAACCGCGGCCACGGCCGAAGCCCCCGTCGAAGCCTGATCTCTTTCGCTCCTCTCCCGAGAGCATTCATGGGCGTGTGAGCCGTTTTTTTCTTTCCCCGGCCCTCACACAGTTGCTGACGGCGACCGGTGTCTGCTGTTACTATTCTGCGCACCGATTCAAGTCGCTAGTTTCTGGACCCATCCGGTCAGGGGCACGAGCATGACCCAACACGATATGGTCGCAGTCGATGAACTGGTCCGCGAGATTGCGCGGGCCTTGGTGGATGAGCCGGCAGCCGTTGATGTCGAATGCGTGAACCGGGACGAAAACACCGTCCTCAAACTCCGGGTTGCGCCCCAGGATGTGGGCAAGGTGATCGGCAAGCAGGGCCGCACCGCCCGCTCGGTGCGCACCATCCTGGGCGCCGTCAGCATGAAGCTGCATCACCGCTACACGCTCGACATCCTGGAAGAAGACGACTAACCGCGGCATGGCCTCTGTGCAACGATCCGGCCACTCCCGGAGGCAGCCATGACCGCGCCTGAACAACCTGAACAAGCAGCCCAATGGGTCTGGCTGGCCCGCATTCGCCGCCCCCAGGGCCGCAAAGGCGAGGTCTTCGCCGACATCCTCACCGACTTCCCTGAAAAATTTGCCGAGCGCCGCCGCCTCTGGCTGCTGCCTGACCCCGCTCCGCCCGCTTCCCCCACTCCCGCAAAGACAACCCCAGCCAAAACCATCCCAGTCCCGCGCGAAGTCGAACTTCTCGCCCACTGGCTGCACAAGGGCGGCATCGTCCTTCATTTCGCCCAGTCCGATTCCATCTCCGCCGCCGAAGCCCTCGCCGGCCTCATCGTCGCCATTCCCTTCGCCGGCCGGGCCCCGCTCGCCGACGACGAAGTCTATGTCGCCGACCTCATCGGCTGCACCCTCTACGATGTCGCCAAAATGGAAACGGCCAAAATGGACGCCGCCCCCATCCCCATCGGCCAGATCGAAGACGTGGACCGCACCGCCGGCCCCGTTGCCCTCCTGGTCGTGCGCAGCCCCGGCTCCACCGAGGAAATCCTCATCCCCTTCGCCAAAAGCTACCTCCGCACCCTCGACCTCGCCGCCAAGCGCGTCGAAATGGCCCTCCCCGAAGGCCTCACCGACCTGAATGCGCCCGGAAAATCCTGAATCGGCAGCCGAGGAATTCTACTGGAACGCCAGCGGCTTCCACGCGCCCCCATCCTTCAGCGCCAACTGAACAGGCCGCGGCGGACCCTTGGGTGGAACCGTAACCTCGATCCACAGTTCCTTGCCTGCCCCGACAGGCGTCGGGTTGGCCGCATGTTCCGCCAGGTAGAAGTCGACCGGCTCGTCCAGCCGCAGGTCCTCGCACGACGATCCCGGCACGGCCCCCACCATCACCCCCTGCGTGCTTTCATCGCTCTCCGGAATCCGGATCGCCACCAGCTTGTTCCCCTCCACCTTGAGCCGCGCGGGAAATCGCACAGGCTGCCCGGCGCGGATCGAAAATCTCTTCCCCGTTTGTACTCCATCCTTGTCCCTTGGCATCGTCATATCTTCCGCCGAAGGCAGCGTGCTCTGGCAGCCATCCACGATCAGTCGCACGCTCAAATACCGGCCCCGCATCACCAACTCCGGATCGTAGGCCACCGTGCGCGTCCACACCCGCGGGCAACTCCAGCGCTGGTAGAGGTACTTGGCCGCGATCGAAGACACCAGCGCCAATTGAATCGAAAGCACCACGAGAGAAGTCTTGGCCAGCTTCATTTCGCCTCCTCGGCGGAAGTGTCCGCGGACGCCATGCGCCCCAGCAACCCGCGTCGCGTCTTTTCCAGAGCCCACCCACCGGCCAGGAACAGCACCCCCAGCCCGATCAGCCCCAGCGACCGTCCCACCTTGTCGAAGATGTCGCTGAAGTAGAACCACACGACGGCAATGGCAAACCCCACAATCCCCAGGTTCACCAGCGCCCGCGAAGTCTGCCGCACGCCCCACCAGATGATGAACACCGTAAACGCCGCCACCAGCGCGTGTGCGGCAAGGTTGGGTCCGCTATGGGGGTACCAATTGTCGCCCACTTTCTCCGTCCAGATTCGGTTGCACCACGGCAGCGCGATCGAGAAGGCAATCGCTACAGCCACGGGAACCACGCTCTTGCGGAACTTGAAGACCGCAAAGAGGAGTGGAACCACGGCAATCTCCACCCAGCCCCATGTCCGGGTTCCGAGTGACAGAAGGGTCTGGTTGCCCCATGAGCGCCAACCATCCAACAGGAGGCCAGTTCCGACGGTTGCTTCAATAGCCGCGGCAGCGAAGAGGATCCCCTGGACAACTTTGCGCTTGGAGCCGAGAAAGAACGTCAAGTAGAGAATCGCCCAGACAATCAGGAATCGGCCCACATATACGTCCTCGCCGATGTGACCCTCTGCAGCAACACTAAACTCCGAAATCAGCCAAGCCGGGAACAGCAGCAGCGTCAGCGTCTGCTGTGCCTCGTCGCGCAGCAGTATCCAACCCGCCGCGGCCGCAATCGCCCACAGCAGCACCGCCGCCGGCCAGTGTTCCTGGATGTTGAAGATCTGCCCCACCAGCGCAATCGCCGCCCCGGTCGAGACGGTGCCCGCGGCGTGCAGCGCCGTCGAAAGCCCGCGAAAGTTCTCCCGCGCCCACGCCCCGCCCAAGTGGAAGACAGCCACCATGCCCAGGACCAGGACAAACCGCGCGCCGGGGCCCATCTCGTCCCAATGGGCCGACACAAACAGCACCACCCCGCAGGCCAGCAAAATGGCCCCAAGAATCAGCGCAACGATGCCCTGCCAGCGCAAACCGCTGGGTCGTTCCTGTTCCAATTCGTAGGCGCGGATGCGGCCTGCTGCCTCCGCGTCCAGGACGCCGGCCGATTGCCAGCGATTTAGCAGCGATTCAAAGTCAGCCATGGCAGTTGGCCAACATTAGACCACATCCCCCGGAACAAATCGCGCCGGCCGCACGCAGAAACCCCTTCTCACCGCGTTGAAACCTCTCTTCACCGCGCTGAAACCCCTGCTCACCGCGCTGAAACCTCTGCCCAGCACGCCCAAGCCTCTGCTCAGCGCGCGGAAATTTCTGCCTATATCATCGATACGTATGCGCTTCGAGATCGTCACCATTTTTCCCGGCTTCTTTTCCAGCATCTTCGAGAATGGAATCCTGCGCCGGGCGCTGGCCGAAGGCCTCGTCGAGGTAGCCATTCACGATCTCCGCGCCTTCACTCACGACCGCCACCGCACCGTGGACGACCGCCCTTTTGGCGGCGGCGAAGGCATGGTCCTCAAGCCCCAGCCCCTGGCCGAAGCCCTGGCCTCTCTCGGCATCGCGCCTAAATCCCCCTCCCCGCCGTGTCAGGGTACGACCGGGGACCGGGGCACCCTTCAGGGTCGGGGTGCCGTGCCGCAAATGCCGCAGAATGAAGAGGGGGCTTTACAGGCTGCGGAAAAACTCGTTGCGGAGGGAGGCGGGGGGTTCAACCCCCGCATAAAGCCAACAGAATCAACGCGGGCTTTAGCCCCGGAGGAACGCCTTCCGCCAATTTCACCCGAAATCCCGAGTTTTTCCGCAGCCTCTTTAGCCCCTGAGGGAATGCATCGCCAGGAGCCGCAACCGCCCCAGCGCGCCCGCGTCATTCTGCTCTCCGCGCAGGGCCGTCCCTTCACCCAGGCGCTGGCCCGCGAGCTGGCCGCCCTCGACCGCGTAGTCCTCCTCTGCGGCCGCTACGAAGGCGTCGACGAGCGCATCAACCAGCTCTACTGCGACCAGGAGCTCTCCATCGGCGACTACGTCCTCAGCGGCGGCGAATTGGCCGCCGCCGTGGTCATCGACGCCGCCATGCGCCTCATTCCCGGCGTCCTCGGCAACCAAGCCTCCGGCGAGTTCGAGAGCTTTGGCCCACCCGATGCCGAAATCTCGACCGATGCCGACGGCGTTCCCCGCTCCCAGCACGGCTCCGGCGGCCTGCTCGACTACCCCCACTACACCCGCCCCGCCGAATTCGCCGGCCTGCGCGCCCCTGAAGTGCTCCTCAACGGCGACCACCTCGAAATCCGCCGCTGGCGCCGCCAGCAGCAGCTCCGCAAGACCCTTTTGAACCGCCCCGACCTGCTCGAAAACGCCGTCCTCACCACCGAAGACCGCAAGCTCCTCGAATCCATCCGCCAGGAAATCAGTTAGAGCATTTTCACGAATAGTCCAAGGTCTTCACGGACAGTCCAAGTCTTCACGGACAGCCTAAGGTCTTCACGGACAGCCTAAGGTCATGGCTCCCCCACCAAACCATCTGAGTGCCACACCCTCGCCAATTGGGTGCCCCGCCCTCGCCGCGTCTTTGTTTTTGCGGCTAGGGTGGGCTCGCCGGCCCGCTACTTGAACGGCCGCACCGCCGCCGGCTGATCCGCGCCCACCTGGCCCACGGCGATCGCGGCAACGTAGAAATTCTCGCCACGCGTAGGGCTGCCGGCCATCCTGCGTAGCATGGCCAACTGCCCCACATGCGTAAGCGCATCGGCCACCGGCCCTTGCAGCAGCAGCTCGATCGGCGCGTGCAGCGGCCCTCCGGTCGCGAGAAACGCGTCGAATGTCTGCAGCGACTCGAAAAACCTACGTTTCTCGGCAGGCCATGCAAGTGGCTGGGAGGTATGCCACCGCTCCTGCCCCACGGCCGTGCTCAGCGCCCAATCGAACAGATCGCCCATGTGCGCCAGAATCTGCACCGGCAGGCGGCCCGCTCCGGCAAAGCCCGCAAAGTGATCCGGCGCGCCTTCCAGTGCTCGCGCCGCCCGATAGGCCAGGGCAGCCAGTGCGTGCCGCAGCAATTCCCGCTTCTCATCCATACCCGGAACTATAGCGCATCCCTGGCCGCGCTGCACCCGAGTGAGACCTTGATTCCCTGCCGTTCAAAGCGATGGAATGCAATCACCATCTGCTTCCCGCCTGACTGCCGAAAGGCCTCGGGCGGGAGTATTCTTATAGACTGCGACCTCTGCGGCAAGTGCTTCGACACCAGTGACTAACGCGCCCGAATCCAAGCCGGATTAGGCACACAAACCGCTTCTCTGATAAACTGAGAATTCTGAGTCCAAGAGCAGGAAACCACTATGTCAATCCATCCCGTAATGCAGCGCCTGGCCGACAAGCTCAAGCGCACCGACCTCCCCGAGTTCGTCCCCGGCGATCAGATTCGCGTCCAGGTCAAGATCAAGGAAGGCGACAAGGAACGCTTGCAGGCCTTCGAAGGCCTGGTTATCGCCATCAACCGCGGCCCCCAGGGCACCTTTACCGTGCGCAAGATGAGCTTTGGGCAGGGTGTCGAGCGCATCTTCCCCTTCAACTCCAAGGTCATCGACAAGATCGAGAAGATTCGCAGCTACAAGGTGCGCCGCGCCAAGCTCTTCTACCTCCGCGGACTCCGCGGCAAGGCCGCCCGTCTCAAGGAAGTGGACCGCGTCACCGGCAAGGTCCGCGCCTAAGCAGGTTCGCACCCCTCTCTCCGTAAAAACCCCTGGCCCCATCCGCCGGGGGTTTTTCTTTTTGCCTTGAGTTCTCCTCAAAAACTGGGTGCCCCATCCTTGACGCGTTTTTTGCGGCAAGGGTGGGAAATCAGAAATCTCACCAGCCGCAAGCTTCTCTTCATATACTGGCAACATGGCCAAGCCCCCAGTCTGCGGTTTTACCCTGGAAGAGGCTGCGCGCAAGCGTGGCGCCCTCCGCATTGCCGGGCTCGACGAAGTAGGCCGCGGACCGCTCTTTGGCCCGGTAGTCGCAGCCGCCGTCATCCTCGCCCACCGCTGTTACCTCCACGGCCTCACCGACTCCAAAAAACTCACCGAAAAGCAGCGCGACGAGTTCGAACCCCAGATTCGCTCGAACGCCGTTGCCTGGGCCATCGCCTCCGTCGACGCCGAGACCATCGACCGCATCAACATCCTCCAGGCCTCGCTGCTGGCCATGCGCCTCGCCGTCCAGCAACTCGCCCTCAGCCCCGACTTCCTGCTCATCGACGGCCGCGACACCATCGACTGGGACTGCCCCCAGCAGGCCGTCATCCGGGGCGACGCAACCAGCCTCTCCATCGCCGCCGCCAGCGTCCTGGCCAAGGTCCACCGCGACCGCCTCCTCGTCGAGTTCGACCGCCAGTTCCCCGGCTACGGCCTCGCCAGCCACAAGGGCTACTGCTGCCCGGAACACCTCGCCGCCCTGGCCCGTCTCGGCCCCACCCCACTGCACCGCAAGAGCTTTCACCCGGTAGCGCAAACAGCGTTACAATTCCCTGAACTCTGAATCACTCTGGGAGGGTCGCCATGGCGCGGCGACGTTGGCTCTCGATTCTGTCCATCGCCTGTCTCTTTCTGGCTGGCTGCAACAAGTACCAGCGTAAGAAGCCCGATCCCACCAAAGGCGCGGTTTCAGGGGTCGTTCTCTGCGCCGATACCGGCAAGCCCGCCCGCTTTGCTACGGTCACCCTCTCTGCCGCTCCCAAGGCCGGTGAGAAAAATGACCAGGGCGATCCCCTTCCCGCCGCGGAAACCACCGTCACCGACCTCGATGGACGCTTCCGGATGGAGGCCGTCCAACCCGGCCATTACTACGCCTTCGCCACCCTGGAAGGCTATCTGGATCCCGCGCTCGTGATGGACCCGGACAAGATCAGATCCCTGTCAAGCGACCGGGAACGCCATCAGTACTCCATTGACCAGTGGAAAGAACATCTCACGGAAGTCACAGTGGCAGTGCACCGCGTCTCCGAAGTATCCGTTCAAATCGAGCGCGGTGCCCAGATCAGCGGAACCGTCACTTTCGACGACGGCGCTCCGGCCATCGGCATGCACTTTCAGATTTTCCGCAAGAATGAAAAGAACGGCTGGACCGATGTCGGCCTCCCACTCCTCGATTCCTGGACGATCCACGCCGTAAGCGACGGAAACGGCCGCTTCAACCTCACCAACCTGCCCGCGGGCGAGTACACCGTTTGCGCCCTCATGCCCACCGATGCAGAGGGGGCAGCTCCCCGCATTTGCCTGGGCGACGTCTTCCGCAGAAAGGATGCTGCAACCGTAAAAGTGCAGGCCGGAGAGACCGCTGGCGGCGCCGACATCGAGATTCCTCTTTCCGGCCTGCACACCGTGGCCGGATCCGTAACCGCCCTGCCCGATGGACATCCAGTGGGCCATGGAACCCTGCGCCTGCTCTACGCCGACGACCGCGAGAAGGCCCGCGAAACCTCGCTGCTCGAGGATGGAACCTTTTCCTTCGAGTATGTTGCTGAAGGCAAGTACATCCTCGAAGTCTCCGGCGCGCAGGATGTGGAGCAAAAGGATTCCAATCCTGGTCCTGGTGATTCTCAAGAAACAGGTTCAAGAGCCACGGCCGTTCGCGGCTACACAGATAAGGAGATTCCGCTCATGGTTCTGGGTAACATGGAGGATATCCAGATACCGCTTGCCGCAATTCCGCAAGACAAGCCTCAAAACCAATAACACTCCCATCCGGTGTTGCGCCCGTTCCGCATATGTTGCCAGGCTTCAGTTGCCTGCCCGCGGAGCAACCGCCCT
>JBEKZJ010000016.1:0-57559 GCA_049509995.1 Occallatibacter sp.
GCCGTTCGATTTGCCCGAAGGCGAGTCGGAGCTGGTGGCCGGTTACCACACCGAGTATTCGGGCTTCAAATTCGCGCTGTTCTTTCTGGGCGAGTACCTGGCGATGTTTTCGATCTCCGGGCTGGGCACGACGCTGTTTCTGGGCGGATGGTCGGCGCCGTTTTCGTGGCTGGGCTGGGTTCCGTCGTGGATCTGGTTTTTTGCGAAGCTGATGCTGTCGATCTTCGTCTTTATCTGGATGCGGGGAACGCTGCCGCGGCTGCGGCAGGACCAGTTGATGAACTTTGCGTGGAAGTTTGTGCTGCCCATGTGCCTGCTGAACCTGCTGGTAGCCGGGTTGTGGAGATTCATGGGCGATGGATGGCCGCGCTGGGTGGTGTGCTCGGCGATCCTGGTGCTGGCTTATGTGGGCATGGGCTGGGGAGAGATGCGGAGAAAGCACTTCGGGGCGAGGAGTTATCGCTATGCGGAGTGAGGTGTGCCGATGAGTGTAGTGTTTTACCTGCTTGCGGCGCTCACCGTGGCCGGCGGGCTGGCGGCGGTGATGCTGAAGAACACCGTGCATTGCGCGCTGGCGCTGACGGTGGCGTTTGCCGGGCTGGCGTTGTTTTTTCTGGATCTGGACGCGCAGTTTGCGGGGTTCGCGCAGATTCTTGTTTATATTGGCGCGGTGGCGATCCTGGTGGTGTTTGCGATTCTGCTGACCAAGGGATCGGAGACGCCCAAGGACGGCGTGTACAGCAGGAACTGGCTGGCGGGGCTGGCGATTGCTGCGGGGGTTTTTGCGGTGCTGGGGTGGGCGGTGCTCCAGAGTGCGCGGGTTTTGCCGGGCCCAGGGGGCACCCCGACGGCGACGCCGGAGGTGACGGTGAAGGAAATTGGCAATGCGCTGATGGGACGCTACGTGCTGCCGCTGGAGATTGTGGCGCTGCTGCTGACGGCGGCGCTGATTGGCGCGGTGATTGTGGCCATGCACGAGAAAGAGGGGGCCAAATGATGGGCCACGCCACGCCGTTGACGGGATTTCTGCTGGTGGCCGCGCTGTTGTTTTCGATCGGGCTGGCCGGGGCGCTGACGCGGCGCAACGCCATCCTGGTGCTGATCGGAATCGAGCTGATGCTGAATGCGGCCAACCTGAATCTGATTGCCTTCTGGCGCTACGGGCCGCATCCGGAGGCGCTGACGGGGATGATGTTTGCCATCTTCTCGATTGCCGTGGCGGCGGCGGAGGCGGCAGTGGGACTGGGGCTGGTGATTTCGATTCATCGCCACGCGCATACCACGGACCTGGACGCGATGAACAGGATGAGGGGATGAGAGGTTGATGCAAGAGACAATTTCGTTCACCCCGCAGTTGGCTGCTTCTCCGATCACGGGGATTTTGTGGCTGATTCCTGCCGTGCCCATTGTGGCTTCGGGCGTGATTGCGCTACTCAAGCAGCCGAAACGCAAGACGGCGGCTGCGCTGGCCATTGGCTCACTGAGTTTCTCGCTGCTGCTCTCGCTAGTCGCGTTTGCGCACGTGGTGGCTGGATGGGCGCACGGCGTTGCTTCGCGCGAAACGGTCAACTTTACATGGATTCAGGTGGGCACGGCGAACGTTGACCTGGGCTGGGTGCTCGACCCACTCGCCGCGGTGATGCTGGTGATGGTGGCGTTTGTCGGCCTGCTGATCTTCATCTACTCCGTCGGCTACATGGCCGAGGACGAGAACTTCACGCGCTTCTTCTGCTTCATGAGCTTGTTTGCGGGAGCTATGCTTGGCGTGGTACTTGCTAATAGCTTGCTGCTGCTGTTCATCTTCTGGGAGTTAGTGGGACTTACTTCTTACTTATTGATCGGGTTCTGGTATCAGAAGCCGGCGGCGGCGGCTGCCGCGAAGAAGGCGTTCCTGACCACGAAGGTGGGAGATGTGTTCTTCCTGCTGGGGATGGTGTGGCTGTTTGCGCAGACGGGGACGCTGCTGTTCTATAACGGCGGGGCCGGCTCGATGGAGGCCGGCGCGCTGGCCGGATTGCTCAAGCAGCCGGCGGCGCTGGGACTGACGGCCGCGGGCGCCATCGGCCTGCTGATCTTTTGCGGAGCGGCGGGCAAGAGCGGCCAATTCCCGCTCCATGTTTGGCTGCCGGACGCGATGGAGGGTCCGACGCCGGTTTCGGCGCTGATTCACGCGGCGACCATGGTGGCGGCGGGCGTTTATCTGATTGCGCGGGTGTATCCGCTGATGCAGGCCGGTGCGCTCGCAGGTGGAACGACGACGGCGCTGACGGTGGTGACCTGGGTGGGCGCGTTTACGGCGGTGTTTGCGGCGCTGATCGCGGTGGCGCAGAACGATATCAAGAGAATCCTGGCGTACTCGACGGTTTCGCAACTGGGCTACATGATGGCGGGGCTGGGGATGGGCGGCGTGGCGGTGGGGATGTTCCACCTGATTACGCACGGGTTCTTCAAGGCGCTGCTGTTTCTGGGCGCGGGATCGGTGATTCACGGCTGCCACGAGGAGCAGGACATAAGGCGGATGGGCGGGCTGCGGGCCGACATGCCGCTGACCTTCCTGACCTATGCGATCGGAATGCTGGCGCTGTGCGGGTTTCCGCTGCTTTTTTCGGGGTTCTGGAGCAAGGACGGGATTCTGGAGGCCGCGCAACATTGGAGCGTGGCGAAGACGCCCTTTTATCTGCTGGTATTTGGCGCGCTGCTGACCGCGTTTTATATGACGCGGCAGGTGGGCTACGTGTTTTTTGGTTACTGGCGGGGCAAGAAGCCGGCGCACGAGAGCCCGGCGGTGATCACTGTGCCGCTGGCGATTCTGGCTTTCTTCGCCATGGCGCTGGGATTGATTGGAACGCCGGCGTGGCCTTGGTTCCGAGCGTTTCTGGACGGCAGGGCGGTGGGGTTCGACTGGCATGGATTTGCCGAGCCGGGCCTCGCGGGGCTGATGGCGACTTCGACGTTGGTGGTGTTTCTGGGCTTATGGCTGGGATGGAGGCTCTATGGAGGGCAGGCGCCGACGCCGGAGGAGCCGGACGTGCTGGAAAAGGCTGCGCCCGTGGCCTGGGGCTGGCTGCGCGACCGGCTGTATGTGGATGAGTTGTACGGGGTAACGGTGATTGCGTTTTATTGGTGGTGGGCGCGGGTTGCGGACTGGCTGGACCGCCGGGTTTGGGGCGGAGTGGTGGCCGGGGTTGCGTGGGCCTTCCGCGGCTGGGCGCAGTTGAACCAGTTCCTCGATAACAACGTTGTGGATGGCAGCTTCGACAAGGGCTGCGATGAACTGGCGAGCGGCGGAGGGCTGCTGGCGGCGGTGCAAACCGGGCGCGTGCAGACTTACCTGAGAATCTTGGCCCTTTCTGTGGTCGCGCTGGCGGCGATTCTGATCTGGAGCAGCCTGCCATGAGCGGAATTCCTGTGTTGACGCTGTTGACCGTGGTGCCCCTGGTGGGAGCGTCGATTGCGCTGTGGGCTGGCAAACATGCGCGCGCCGTGGCGCTGATTACGACGCTGAGCAGCCTGGCGCTGGCGCTTTTTGTGTGGACCCAGTTGCCCGCGAATGGTTCAATCGGGCTGGTGGAGCAGACTAGGTGGGCGCCGTCGCTGGGGATCGAATATCACCTGGGCGTGGATGGGCTGGGGGCGCTGATGGTGGTGTTGTCAGCCATCGTGACGCTGATGTCGGTGGATGCGGCGCACCGGGTGCACCACCAGCCGGGACTTTATTTTGGATTGGTGCTGGTGCTGGAGTCGGGACTGTTCGGATCGTTCACGGCGTTGAACTTCTTCCACTGGTTTCTGTTCTGGGAGCTGAGCCTGATTCCGGCGTTCTTCCTGATAAAGCTGTGGGGCGGGACGCGGCGTGGGCCGGCGGCGACGCAGTTCTTTGTGTATACGATGGCGGGGTCAGCGGCGCTGCTGGTGGCGTTTCTGGCGGTGTTTGTTGCGACGGGCAGCATGGACTTTCCGCACCTGACGCTGCTGGCATCGACGGGCGAGTTGGAGCAGATGGTGACGGCGCACCTGGGGCCGGTGATGATGTGGCTCGCAGTAGGCGTGCTGGCCGGGTTCGCGGTGAAGGTGCCGATGGTTCCGTTCCACACCTGGCTGCCCGCGGCTTATGCCGAGGCGCCTTCGCCGGTGACCATGCTGCTGACGGGCGCGATGTCGAAGATGGGCGTGTATGGATTGCTGCGGATTGCGATTCCGTTGTTCGGGGCGCAGATTGCCGCGATGCGGACGCCGTTGCTGGTGCTGGCGGTGGCGACGGTGGTGATGGGCGCATGGGCGGCGGCGCAGCAGAAGGATTTGAAACGGGTGTTCGCGTACTCGAGCGTGAATCACCTGGGCTATTGTCTGCTGGGGATATTTGCGTTGGCGGTTCCGGTGGCCGTAGGGGATGCGGGCGCGCTGGCGAACCAGGCGGCGGCGCTGAACGGCGTGATTCTGCAGATGTTCAACCACGGGTTGACGGCGGCGACGCTGTTCTGGTTTGTGGCCATCATGCAGACGCGAACGGGCGGGCACCGCGGCATCGACGACTTTGGCGGCCTGCGCAAGCCGGCGCCGGTGCTGGCGGGACTGATGGGGATTGCTCTGTTCAGCTCGTTGGGGCTGCCGGGGCTGAACCAGTTTGTGGGCGAGTTTTTGATCTTCCGCGGCGTTTTCCCACTGGCATGGGTGGCAGCCACGGTTTCTGTTCTTGGCCTGCTGGTGACGGCGGCGGTGATGCTGACGGTGATTCAGAAGGTTTTCTGCGGACCTCTGCCGGAGCATTGCGTAGGTTTCCCTGACCTGCATCACGGGGAGCGGATGGCGCTGGCTCCGGTGATTTGCCTAATGTTTCTGGTTGGACTTTTGCCGCAACTGATTGTGGACACCGTGAACCCAACGGTTCAAAACCTGCTGGCGCACTGGAGATTTTAGATGTTGGCGTGGACGATCTATCTCTCGTTTGCCGGGGCGCTGGTGCTGGCGCTGTTGCCCAAAGGGCGGCCGGCGTTGGCGCGTTGGCTGGCGCTGGCGGTGGCCGTGGCTGGGCTGGCGCTGGCGGTGCAGGGGTTTGTGGCCGGGATGGGGCCAAATCATGCCGCCCGCGTGACGATTGTCGATCTGCCCTGGGTGCCGTCGATGGGGATTCACTACCTGCTGGCGGCCGATGGAATCAGCCGCGTGCTGGTGCTGCTGACGGGGCTGGCCGCGGTGGCTGGAGTCCTGTTCAGCTGGAACATCGAGCTGCGCACGAATGAGTTTTTTGCGTTCTTCCTGGCGCTGATCGGCGGCGTCTACGGAGTTTTTCTCAGCTTCGACGTGTTTCTGCTCTTTGTGTTCTACGAGGTTGCGATCGTGCCCAAGTACTTCCTGATCGCGATCTGGGGATCGACGCGGCGGGAGTATGCGGCGATGAAGCTGGCGCTCTACTCGTTTGTGGGCTCGGCGATGGTACTGATCGGGGTGCTGGCGGCTTATGCGACGGCGGGGAGTCACTCGACCGGCCTCATTGCACTGGCTCATGCGGGGCTGCCGGTGAGCTTCCAGATGTGGGCGTTTCCGCTGGTGTTTGTGGGGTTCGGGATTCTGGCCGGCTTGTGGCCGTTCCACACCTGGGCGCCGACGGGCCACGTGGCCGCTCCGACGGCTGCGTCGATGCTGCTGGCCGGGGTGGTGATGAAGCTGGGCGCTTACGGCTGCCTGCGGGTGGCGATGGGGTTGTTTCCGCACGGGCTCGATCCGTGGGGGTTCTCGTTCATCGGCGTCGGTTCGTGGCGGGACGTGTTTGCGGTGCTGGCGGTGGTGGGGATTGTGTATGGCGCGCTGGTGGCGCTGGCGCAGACGGACTTCAAGTTTGTGATCGGGTACTCCAGCGTGAGCCACATGGGGTTTGTGCTGCTGGGACTGGTGACGCTGAACCAGATCGGCGTGACGGGCGCGGTGCTGCAGATGTTCTCGCACGGCATCATTGCGGGACTGCTGTTCGCCATTGTGGGGCGCATCGTCTACGACCGCACGCACACGCGGCAGTTGGCGGAACTGGAGACGATGCACTTGTCGAAGCGATTGCCGTTTGCGGCGTGGGCCTTTGTGATTGCCGGAATGGCGTCCATGGGGCTGCCGGGATTCTCAGGATTTGTGGCCGAGTTGCAGGTGCTGGTGGGGGCGTGGATCGCGAAGCCGTGGTGGACGGTTGTGGCGGGCGTGGGGATTGTGGTGGGCGTGGCGTACACGTGGAGGGCCATGCAGAAGGCATTCTTCAGCGATGCCCTGCCCGGCGCGCATGTGCTGGAGCAGGAGCAAGGCCATGAGTTTGCCGCGATCACCTGGCCGGAGGTTACGGGCACGGTGCTGCTGGCGGGGGTCAGTCTGGCTGTAGGCCTCTATCCAAAGATTCTGCTCGATGCCATCGAGCCGGCGGTGAAGACGCTGCTTCTGGGAGGGGGACAATGAACTACGCGGATATCTATGAATCTTTGAAACAGGCGACTTACTCTCAGGTAACATCAATGTCCAAATGAATTACAGGCCGGCGGAGACGTGCAATCTCTCCGAGTGCCACGAGCCGCTGATCGGGATGGTCCGCGATCTGACCGAGAACGGCCGCAAGACAGCGGAGGTCGTGGCCGGCCGCGTGGAAGACAGGTTCGGTGCGCGGCTTACGCGCGCGGGGCGGGGTCGAGGTGGGTGCCGGATGGAAGGATGCCCGGACAGCTACGGCGACGGTGCGAGCGCTCAGTTCCGGCGAGCACCAGTTCCGTCCGCCAGCCAACTTCCGCTTCGTGCCCGTCGCGGAAGCGAAGCCGGAGCCGGACGGCGCAATTACACTACGCGTCGAAAAGGGAAGAAGTTACCGGCTGCAGGCCACGCCGCCTTAAACCGGGCCTGCATAACGGGGATTAGTGCAGTGATGGTATCGCCTATAATCTCGTCTTGGTAGAAAGTGCCTACGAAAGCTGCCGGTGATGGTTTCATCCTTCGGCGCTCCCGTGCGACTCGCAGCAGGGCCTTCTCCCAGCGGAGCATCCAATGAGCATTTCACGCCGGAAGTTTCTCACCACGTTTGCCGCCGTCGGCGGCGCAGTTCTCAGCGTCCCCGAAACTTTCGCGGCGCCCTATCGGGTTTCAGTGCGGCGCGACAGTGGAGCCGCAGCGGGAGCGGGTCAGGAAAGCAGCGCATCCGGCCCCGATAAACAGGGCGTGCCGCTCGCAATTCCTTCCACCATGCCGATGGGTTCGGGCGCGCCGCTGGGAGGCATCGGGACGGGGTTTGTAGAGATTCGCGCCGACGGCTGCTTCTATGAATGGCAGATCTTCAACTCCGGCCCCTGGTCGCAGAATGCCCGCTCTACCACTGCGCCGCCTCCTCCGGGGCCCCAATATCTGCGCTTTGTGCTCCGTTCCAGAAAGACTTCCGACGCGATACCTCAGGTGCGACGGCTCTATCTCCGTTCCGATGAGAACGACCTCTACACACTGCCATTCGTTCAGGATGTCGAGTCCATCGACTACTACGCCTGGTTTCCAATGACGGGTCTTCGCTATAACGATCCGTCTATCCCCGTCCGTGCATCGGCCCATGTCTTCTCGCCCTTTATGCCGGGCAATGCACGCGACTCGGCTTGAGAACGTCTGCGAAGAACCTGTGGAAGTGTCGCTGGCCGGCTTCCTTGACAATCCGCTGGCTTCCGCGCTGCCCGAGCGCCGCCTGACCAATACGGTCTCGCAAAACCATGGCGTTACCAGCCTGTTTCTTGACACCGCGGCTGAGGCCGACTTTCCCTCAGGGCTCGGCAACATGTGTCTCTCGGTTACAGGAGGCGAGCACTCCTACATTGGGGGCACCTTTCAGGAATACGCGCTGCCCGGCACCTGCCGGTGGAAGACACCGCGTGTCAATTACATGCTTTTGAGCGTCATGCATGAGTTACTGGCGAGTGGCCGCCTGCCGAACACAAGCGGACAAACCGACCCCAGCATCGGATTGCCGACGATGGCCCAGATCGATGCCTTCTCCGCCGCCGAAATTGAAAACAAAATCAAGGAACTAAGCTCCGATGCACTGCTGGCGCGCGTTTTCTTGGACGCCCGCCTGGCCAATGCCGGTGGGGAAGGGAACGATCGCAGGAATCTGCTCAAGGAAGTCCGTAGCAATCTGCTCGGGAAAGACGGCGCTCGAAAGCTCGCCTGGGGGACAGGAGCACTGGCTTCAAGCGTCCAACTTGCGCCAGGGCAGAAGGTCGAGATTCGTTTCACCCTGAGCTGGTTCTTTCCCCACCACCTGACAACGGATGGCCACGAAATGGGGCATATGTATGCTAACTGGTATCGCGATGCAGCCGGCGTCAACAGCTACCTTTGTGCCCATTACAATGAGCAGCGCGCCGCGACGGAGAGTTTTGCCCGCACCATCGCCGATACGTCCTGTGGCGATGCGATGTGCTTTGCGTGGTCCAGCCAACTTTCGACCCTGGTGTTCAACACCTGGTGGATCAAGGACGGCAGTTATGCGATTTGGGAGGGGCTGGGCTGCTGTGGCTTGTCGACTACCGATGTGGATTATCAGGGCAGCTTTTCCATTATCGCTCTCTTCCCGGAGCTCAAGCTCTCGCAGATGAAGCGGATCATTGCCCTTCAGAACAAACTCGGACAGGTACCGCACAATTATGCGGGCAACTTCGACCGGGTCGATGTCCCGGGGTTTGCGCGGGTCGATATGAATCCTCAATTCGTCATGATGGTGTACCGGGATTACCTGTGGACTGCAGACAAGGAATATCTCGCCTTCATGTGGCCGCATGTCGTCAGGGCGATGGCATTCACTGAGTCGCTCGACACCAATGGAGACGGGCTTCCCGACCGCGAGACGGGCTTTCAGACCTATGACCAATGGCGCATGAAGGGAACGCCTTCCTACATCGCCTCCCTGTGGCTCGGCGCTCTGCGCGCTGCCGTCAGGCTTGCCGGGGACGCAGACAAGCCCGGCGAGGCCAGGCACTGGTCGGACCTGTTGGCCAAAGCGTCGGCCAGTTTCGATAACATGCTTTTCAATGGCGAATACTACAGCCTCTGGGTGGACGGCAAGAACCGCGATGAAATGTGCATGACGGACCAGGTCTCCGGCGAGTGGTTCACTCATCTCATCGGCCTGCCCACGACAATCTCGGAGAAGAACCTCAACCAGTCAATCGACAGCATTTTCACTAACAACTTCAATCCGGAGTTTGGCCTGCACAATGCTACCGCTCCCAAGCGGGGCGCAGGTCTACTGGCGCTCAACAATCTGCAGGCCGGCGGACTCTGGTCGGGAATCGAGTTCGCCTTTGCATCGTTTCTGATGGATCATGACCGTTATGCCGACGGAGCAAGGATTGTGGAGGCGATTCACCAAAGATATCTGCGCGCCGGCCAACCGTGGAACCACGTGGAATGCGGCGGCCATTATTCGCGCGCAATGAGTAGTTGGGCCACAATGCTTGCCGCCACCGGTTTCAAGCCCGATATGCCCAATAAGTCCCTGGCGGTCGTCCCAACGGCGCCTGGAGACTTCCGTGCTCCATGGGTTACGGCGTCAGGCTTCGGCACGATCAGCCGTTCCGGCCGGACCCTGTCGATCCACTGCGCCTCTGGAACGCTCAATTTGAAATCTCTCCAGCTTCAAATGGCCGCTCAATCCGCCCGCATGGGAGCACTTACGCTTTCCACAAGTATCACCACAAGAGAAGGTGGCGCGATACTCGAGTTTTCTACTCCTTTATCTCTCACCGCAGGTCAGACACTGACCGTTGTGTAGAGTCGTCTTGCCGGCCGATCGATGCTCATCGAACGGCTAACTGCGTCCTAACTGTTTTTGCCAGCCTGGGAAACAACCGCGACCTGCGCCAACGGCCACGCCGCATCCAGCCCATTGCACCGCAGGCTGCCAAGGGAACAGCATTTTTGAGGGAACAGCATTCATGAGAATGAAGGCCGGTAACCCTACTTAGCCGTCGCCAGGCTCCTGGCTGCTGCTCCGGTCACGCCCTGCTTTCTCTCAGTGGAGGCACGGATCACGAGTTGAGGCTGAAGTATAAAGGTCTTATTACGTGGACGCGTCTTGGACTCCAGGAGCGACAGGGTCAGCCGTGCCGCACGTTCTCCGATCAACTCGGTCTGTTGATCGATGCTGGATAGAGGGACGCGGAGTTCAGTATCATAATGGAGATTTCCGGACCCTATTACAGCGATATCTTCGGGGACCCGCAAGCCTGCATCGAGAATGGTATGAATGGCTCCAATTGCCATGGGATCGTTGTAGCAGAATACGCCGTCGGGACGAGGATGGAGGGTGAGCATCTGGCGCATCAAATCGGCCCCGCTTTCCCTGCTTTGAACATCCACCAACCGCTGTGTGGAAACATACCCAGGCAAAGGCGTCAATTTGCTTTTCGCCAAGGTATTTAAATATCCCTTGAGACGGCCTATGCCGGGACTGGTCTGCGGTCCACGTAAATGGGCAATCCTCCTGCAGCCCACTTCAATCAGATGCTCAGTCGCCAGGATCCCGACCGCCTCGTCATCGACTCCCACGAAATTTGCGTGGAGATCGGGAAAACTGCGGTCGATCAAGACAAACGGAGGACCCTGCTTCTGGATGCGCTTAAATAGCTCGGAAGTTGTGCATGACGAGGCAATAATCAGAGCGTCCAGTCCGCGACCGAGGAGCCGGTTGATTTCACGCTCCTCCAATTCGGGATCCTCTTCCGAAGTTAGGATCGTGAGGCAATAATCCTTCTTCAGAAGGGCCCCAGAGAGGGATTTTGCTATCTGGGCAAAAAACGGGTGCAGCAGGTCGGGCACCACAAGACCAACGAGATATGTCTTTCCTGTAACCAAACCGCGCGCCGCAAGATTCGGAGTGTAATTGAGTTCCTTGACGCGGTCCAGAACCCGCTTGCGAGTTTCGTCACCAATATCCCGGTGATTCCGCAGTACCTTTGAAACCGTGACAACGGAAACCCCAAGATCTCGGGCAATGTCCTTCATGGTCGTGGGCATGGCCTAAATATACAACATTTCTTTGATGTTGCCTGTACCCGCGTTTGGGCCAGCCAGCGGGACAACCGCGGGGCGGTTACACCCATCCGATTTGGATTCCGCCTGCTGTGCCCAATGCTATTCCTGGCACTGCCGTCTTCAATAAAATGACTGCCGGAAGCTGGTGGCAAGATAGATGACATGGCCCATTCCATGCGCATTTTCCGTGATCGCGGGCGGGCTATCAGGAGATTTGTGAACCTGGCGAGCGTCCTTGCCGCGTGAGGCTCCAAAAGCTCATAGAAGTGGATGGAAGCTGGCCGGTTTTGAAGTCTGCGTGACGCGGCGTATGATGGCGTGAGCATTGGCGAGTATGCCCAGCTTCAAAGTCAAAAGGGAAGCTTCCCATGAATGTGAGAGTACAGTTGCACCGGGGTCTTGTCCTGTGTTGCCTGACGTTCGTCCCGTGCCCGCATTCCACCGCTCAACAAGCGAAAGAGGCTCAGGACGCGGGTACCAGGATTGAAGTCAACGTCAACAGAGTGCTGGTGCCGGTTGTGGTCCGCGATAAGCAGGGCCGTGCAGTGGGCGACCTGAAAAAAGAAGATTTTCAAGTCTTCGACAACGACAAGCCGCGAACTGTCTCAGCATTCACGGTGGAGAGGCGCGGGGGCCTGGAAGCGAACGCGGCCGCCAGCCATGAAAGCGCTGCGCAGCCGCCGGCTTCTGCGATTGCCGCGCCGCAATCGCCGCTCCTGCCAGACCGCATCCTGGTCTTCCTATTCGACGACATGCACATGAGCTTTGAAGACCTGGCGCATGCCAGGAAGGCCGGCGTGAAGGCGCTGGACGGGGCATTGACCGGCTCGAATATGGCTGCCGTGGTTTCGACTTCAGGAAAAACCAACAGCGGATTGACACGCGATCGCGCCAAGCTGCAGGCCGCGATCATGAGCCTGCTGCCGAGCCAGACCGACAAAGCCGATTGTCCGAATATCGACTACTACCAGGCCGACCTGATGTTGAACAAGCACGACGCAGCGGCGGGACAGGACGCATTGGCCCAGGTGCTCAATTGCAACCCCGGCATCAATCCGCAGACCGACCTTCCCGCAGCTGCCAGGCTGGCGGAGTCGGCAGCCAGGCGTGCTCTGGCGATTGGCTCTCAGGATGTTCAGGCAACCTTCGCTACTATCTCCGAGATTGTGCGCAGGATGGCCCCACTCCCAGGTCAGCGCACGCTGATCCTGGTGTCGTCCGGCTTCCCCATCGTCGAGCAGGAGTCCAGGACCGCGGAGTCGCGGATCATGGACCTCGCGGCGCAGTGGAATGTCACCGTCAGCGCGCTGGATGCGCGCGCGTTGTACACGACGGCATTGATGGCCAGTGACGATACACACGTGGTTCCGGTGTTGACAAAGGGTGAATTCCGCGCCAACGCCATGAAGGCGGCTGAGAACGTGATGGCGGAACTGGCCGACGGCACCGGCGGCACGTTCTTTCATAACAGCAACGATCTGGACGCGGGATTCAACGCCCTGACGGAAGCGCCGGAGGTTGTCTACGTGCTCGAACTCTCACTGGACAACGTGAAGCCGGACGGCACGTATCACCGCTTGAAGGTGCAAGTGGATCGGGACGGCCTGGAGTTACAGGCGCGCCGCGGTTACTTCATGCCCAAGCCGGAGAGAAACAAGAAGTAAAAGCTCGATTCCCCGTCCGCGGGATACTCAGAGTTACTGCGGCGGCGCCGGACCGTTGAGAATCCGCGTGGTCGAGGCGAAGCGATGGTAGCCGGTGAACAAAGTCTCGTTCAGCCACTCGGTCGGCGCATCTCCTGAGATGGCTTCGGCGCCGGCGACCGCCGTGGAGAAAGCCAGGCTGCGTACCGGGCAGATGAAACTGCTGCCGCCTATCTCGACCGGCCCATACTTCACCAGAATCGCGGCCCGCCGGAACGGAGCGCTGTCTTTCGCGTCGGCTTCCATGGTGATGCGGAGAATGGTCCCGGTGGCCGGGTCCAGCCAGACCGAACCGTGATAACCGGGCCTGGTGCGAATGATCGAGGTGTTGGTAGAACTGACGCCGCTCGGTCGTACTCCAATGCCCGCAATGCCCCTGGAGCTGGAGCCGGCTTCGGTCGTTGCGTGGCCCTCCAGGGCCGCCTGCCGCTGCAGCGACCCGATGATCTCGAAGTGCGAGGCGGACTTCGGCACCGAATAGTGGAACACCGCGGTCGCGCCCGCCGCGCTCTGTTCCCAGTGGCTCCAGGTCACCTTCCCCTGGACTGTGTCGGCCAGGATCATGCCCAGCGTGGAACCGAACTCACCCCCGGAGATCAGTCCAATCTGCTCCTTCCACACAGCGGAACCTTGCGTGGGGGGCTGATTTTCCCGTTCGTCGCGGACAGAGACTTCCCGGCTCGAAGTGTCCACCAGGTGCAATCCCGCCCGAACCGGCCAGGCGCCTTTCCTGACCTCCTGGGGGCTGTCGTCGTAACGGTTGATGGTCCGGGTGGCCAGGAAGTTGGGCAATCGCGGCAACGTTTGCGCTACATAGCTGCGCGCGGCCGCGAGCATCCGCTGCTGGGCGGCCTCGTCGGGAGCGGCTGTGGCCGGCAACTCGCTTGCCGGCGGATCAAGAAACGCCGACTGATCGGCCAGCAATGCCAGGGCCAGCTCCACTTCGGATCCCGCATTCAATCGCGCGTCCAGCCGTTCCGCCGTATCCTCGCTGAGCCGCTCGGAAAGCTCCATTCCGGCAATCAGCCGCACCATCTCCCCGGCAGGCTTGTGCGCCGCACTTGCCGCGGCCAGCGCCTGCTCCAGTTGCGCCACGGTCACGCGTTTTGCGGCCCCGGCCGGAAGAGCCATCGCCGCCAGAAGCCCCAGAAGAATCAACCGTCGCATTGCACCGTCCCCATTCCGCATCCGTAAAGGAGAGAACCGCAATCGTTCTCACCCGAGGGACACGAAGATTCTAATCCCAGTCAGGCGGAGTTGTTCTGTGCAGTGGGCGGCGGAAGCGATTCTCCGCCTCACCTGCCCACGTCAACTCAGTGAAAGGCCGCTTTTACTTTTTGCCCCAGCGACAACGAGCCGAGGCATGGGACGCCGGAAAGGAAGAGCCGGCAAACGAAGAAAAACTGCGCGGCATGCAGGGGTTGATTTGGCCGTGCGATGCGCCTCATCAAGTTCCTTCGCGACGCACTTCGAGACGTCCGCCTGTGGCTGCGGCTGATTGTAATACCGGGTGCGGGTGCGGGCCGCCAGCCCTGGCTTGCCGACGACTACCTTCAGGTCGCGACACTCGTCCGGATGGTTTGCGCGTGGCGTCGAACGACAGGGTGCAGCAGGCTCCGGCGTCCTCAACACAGCTATCGATCTGGCCTGCCAGATCGTTGCTCGGGTCCAGCACGCGCTCATCTGGATTCTGCGATTGTGCCCATTCTTGCGCCTGCAATGTTTAGCAACGGGCTTAGTGCCGATGGCAATCGAGGTCAAGGTTGCGGCTCCCTCCATGAATCCTTCCTTCCCTGACCGCGGTTGTAGAATGAGATTGTCATCCTGGAGGAGTAGATGCCTTCAACGGTTGAGGGGCAGTTGCAGGTGCGGACATGAAAGAAAAACCTAGAAAGATTTCCAGGGTTGGAGAGTTGAGTTTCATCGCCAACGGTTCACACAAATTGCGGTCTGCATCTGAAGCCGGAAACTGCCGGTATCTTCTTGGCGCCCTCGGAGTCGTCGCGGCGCTGATTTGCGTGTCAATCCCGGCGGCGGCTGCGCAGTACGCTTCTCCGCAGCACTCCGTTGGGGTTACGATCCAGGGCAGCGTCCTCAACTCGGCCGGGAAACCGGTTGGCGATGCACAGGTGCGGCTGGAACAAGAGGGTGTTCCAGGCGGCTTGGAGACGAAAACAAGTGGAGCGGGTGTCTTTACGTTTTCCGCGCCTGGGACGGGCAGTTATAACCTCAGCGCGGAGAAATCAGGACTGCGCAGTCGCGCCGCTGCCGTCGTTGTATCGTCCTTGGGAGAGCAAAAGCAGGTAAACCTGGTCCTTGAAGATTCGACGCCGGTCCATGCAGATTCCAGCGCTTCTTCAGTGCCTTCAACCCAAGTGATGGAATTTGCCGATAAGCCGACTTTCACAATCGCGGGGGTCACGGATTGGACCGCGGCGGGGGGCCATGGATCGGATACCAGCTTGCGAGCCAGCGAAGCTCTCACGCGTGAAACGCTCAAGCTCAAAGCGGACGGTCCAGGACACAACGCGGCAGATTTGAGCGGCGATGCCAGTGCAGCGAACGAATCTGAAAGCAAGTTGCGCGCGGCTCTTGCCGGCGCCCCGGGGAGTTTCGAGGCCAACCGTCAGCTGGGCGATTTTTATCTCCGCGCGGGCAGATACAGGGAGTCCATTTCTCTGCTTCAGACTTCATACCAGATCGATCCCGCGAATCATGACAACGAATACGATCTGGCGCTGGCTTTGAAGGGAGCCGGCGATATCTCGCAAGCCCGCGAACACGTGCAGAAGTTACTGGCGCATGGGGAGAACGCGGACCTGCACCGCCTGGCGGGCGAGCTTGACGAAAAGTCGGGCGATCCTTTGGCTGCCGTCCACGAATATGAGCAAGCAGTCCGCCTGGATCCGAGCGAACAAAACTATTTCGAGTGGGGCTCAGAGTTGTTGTTTCACCGGGCTATATGGCAAGCACAGGAGGTTTTTGGAAAGGGGGCAAAGGCATATCCGCAATCGGCCAGAATGCTGGCTGCGCTGGGTACCGCTCTCTTTGCCAGCGCCCGCTACGATGAGGCGGCCCTCCGCCTCTGCGATGCTTCCGACCTGAATCCGGCAGACCCCGAGCCCTACATCTTCATGGGCAAGATAGAGATGGCGGCGCCCAACCCATTGCCGTGCGTTGAGCAGAAGCTGGCGCGATTCGTGCAACTGCAGCCCGGAAGCTCTGTGGCGAATTACCTTTACGCGATGGCCATCTGGAAAGGGCAGGCGCAGCCGGCGGACCCGCTGGCCTTGCAGCAGGTGGAGACGCTGCTTACACGAGCGGTGACGATCGACGCCAAATGCGGCGAAGCTTACCTGCAACTTGGGATTCTCTATTATTCCCAACGCAACCTTGAGAAAGCGATTGGCTATTACACCAAGGCAATCGAAGTGAACCCACAGCTAGACGAGGCTCATTATCGGCTGGGGGTGGCTTATGATCGGATCGGCGAGCCGGCCAAGGCCAGGCAGGAATTCCAGTTACACGATGAGATCAAAAAGCTACAGGCAGCAGCTATCGAACAACAACGGCGAGACGTTAAACAGTTCCTGGTAGTTGTGCCGGGGCAGCCGGCCTATCCGCTGGCGCATTGAAGGCGCAAGCCGCTCAATCCGCCAGGCCATTGACCGCGGCGCCTTGATCCGGCCAACGCAAAGGGCAATTGATTCGATGGTCTTGCGAAAGCGCTCTACGCCGATCGCGGCTTGAAGGTCGCGACTATGCCTTCGCCTTCGCGAATGGTGAGTATCTGATTTGCTTTGACCTGCTTGAACTGTTCGATCTTCTGCGTGGTCGGCCACTTGACTTCGATCAAATCCACGGTCTCGACCTTCCCAAGACCGAAGTGAAGACGCAGGTCGCTCTGCGACATAACGCTTGTGCCGCTATGCACTTCGTCCATCTGGGTGTGTGTGCCCGCGGTAACTCGCACGCGGGCTCCAATGGCGGTGCGATTGCACCTGCTTCCCAGGAGCTTTATCTTGATCCAGTTCTGCTTGTTGCCCCCGACATTGTGGAGGAGGGATGGCAGATCGTTCATATTCAAGATCAGGACATCCATGCCACCATCGTTGTCATAGTCTCCGAATGCGGCCCCGCGGCTGGAAAAGCGCGCGCTGATGCCGGGGCCCATCTCAGCGGAAACGTCCTTGAACCGGCCATTGCCGAGATTCCTGTAGACCAGCCGCGGATTCTTGAAGGTCTCCCCGAAGTTATAGTTGTCGATCTCCGGGTAGACGTGTCCATTGATCTGAACGATGTCCGGCCAGCCATCGTTGTCGTAATCGATAAAGCCGCAGCCCCACGCCACATAATTGTTGTTGATCCCGACGCCGGAGCTGAAAGCCAGATCGCTGAAGGTCCCGTCGCCATTGTTGTGGTAGAGGTTGCAGGTGTCGTCCACGAAGTTGGTTTTGAAGATGTCGAACCAGCCGTCGCAGTCGTAGTCGGCAACGGCGAGGCCCATTCCGGCCTGCTCGTGACCGTCTTCGTTGTAGGCGCAACCGGCCATGACCGCGACATCGGTGAACGTGCCGTCATGGTTGTTCTGGAATAGGATGCTGGGTTCGGAGTCCACCGCGACATAAATGTCCGGCCAGCCGTCGTTGTCAAAATCGTAAGAAGTAGCGGTGATCGAGTACCGCGGCCCGGGCTTGAGAATGCCCGCCTTCTCAGAAACGTCGGTAAAAGTGCCGTTTCCGTTGTTGTGGTAGAGAATGTTTGTGTCCCCCGGCAGACCGCGCGGGCCGCACATGGTGGGAACACCTTTCCACTGGCAGAAACTCATGTCGTTGGCAGAGGGAATCTTGTCCGGGTCCAGCTTGACGAAATTGCATACGAAAAGATCAAGGTGGCCGTCCCGGTCATAATCGAGGAAAGTGCAGCCAGTGCCCCAACGGACTTTCTCCTGGGAAAGGCCGGCCTTATGGGTAACATCGGTAAAGGTGCCATTGCCGTTGTTATGAAAGAGAATGTTATGGCCCCAGAAGCAACAAAACAGGTCGTCCCATCCATCATTGTCGAAATCGCCCACGCAGACGCCGGTCTGCCAACCGGTACGCCCGAGCCCTGACTTTTCAGTAACATCGGTAAAGGTGCCGTCACGGTTGTTCTTGTACAAGTGAGAGATCGGTTCCTTTCCAGCCGGCCAATGCGCATCGAGACGATTTCCATTGCTGAGGTAGATGTCGAGCCAGCCATCATGGTCGTAGTCGAAAAAGGCCAGTCCGCTTCCCTTGGTTTCAATGATGACCCGCTTGCGGTCTATACCGCCCCACACGTTGGGAATGTTCAACCCGGCTTGCTGAGCCACATCGAAAAACTGAACCGGAGACGAAGCGGGCTGCGATGCAGCGGCTTGCACAACGAGCGGATTCTTCCATTTCGAAAGTGGAGTCGCCAGAGCGTCGGTGAGTGTGCTGCCGAGCACGATAAGAGATGATCCGAGGAAGCGGCGTCGCGAAAAAAGCATAGATGGCAATGATTATAGCGACAGGAAGTTGTCTTGGGAAAGACTGCACCGGCCGGCAAGCCGATGCAACCGCTGCACCTGCCACGCTCAGCTTTATCGGACGGGAACCTTCGGAAACGGACGGAGAACGATTCCCACGCTTTCCTTGGCCGCAATGATCTTATCGACGTGAACATCAGTTAGGGGGTCCTGAATAAGCGCTTACGGCGAGTCAACATTCCCTCGGGGGCTAAAGCCCGCGTTGATTCTTCTGCATCTGCGGCGCGGCTAAAGCCACACCCTCTAGTACCACGACCACGTGAATTTGTACTTCCCAGGTCTTCCGCCGCGGCGGACGAGACGTGGGGCACCCAGATCCTCATCGTCGACATTTCACAATCACACGGTCACGGCACTACCGCCAATTGCTCAGCGTAGATATCGGGACCTATCGCATGGTGTAGATCTGGAACGGAGCCCAATAAAATGGTATGCGAAATCTACTCTGCGAATGCAGTAAAGCGAGTTTGGCCTTGCGGAGCGAGACCGCGGGAGCGTAGCCGTCTTCAAGGCCTTGATAGAGAGTGTCCATCAGGCGCGGCGTGGAGTCGTCACTCACCTCCCACAATGCGCCGATTACGCTGTGCGCGCCGGCGCGAAGAAATGCCCAAGATAGGCCCACCAATCCTTCTCCCGCATAGGAGCGCGTGCCGCTGCCATAGCAGGCAGAGATGGTGACGAGCCGCGCATCGATGGGATGCTGGATGATGTCGCGGGCATAAAGCTTGAAGGAATCCTCGCCTGCCTTGGAGGCAGAGAGGATGATGGCTGAATCCAAGGGGTCGGTGCGACTGGCAACAGCATGAGAGACAAAATGAATATAGGAATACCGGGACGGATTGCTGGAAAGGTAGGCCGCGGGAGTGGCTTGCTGCCCGGCGAAAACGGACAGGTGCTGTGGGGCGAAGTGCCTTTCAATCCGGGTCATCTCGAACCCGAACAAGGGAAGGCTTGGATAGTCCTGACCGGGCGAAACCGGGTTGCCGAGCAGGAGCAGGCTTCGATCCGCATCCCGAACAGGTTTTGCCGAAGCGAGCATGGCCAGCGATGGGGCCGAGAGCAGGGTTGCGTCATCGAGCAAGTAATGCATGTCCGGACCGGGATCGGAACTCTGGCCGGCTTCCGGGCTCGGGCCGGGAACGAGCAGCGTTTCAAAGTTCAATTGGCTAAGTGCTCCATCGGCCAGGATCATGACCGGGGTATTGGGGCGAAGGAGTCCCGATGCTGGAGCTACAAGCAACTTATAGAGCGCCTGCCCATCTTCATTGCCGGCTTGCAGAGGGTCCTCAAAGTCCAGCAGAGCCTTGCGGTAGCGCTCGACACGGGCGCCAATCTCTCGCTGCGCGGGCAGCGGAAAAAGCGTAATCTTGGCCGGCGTGATTGCCCAGAGGTAGGATTGCTTCTCCCCCAGCCAGTAGAAGAGCAGCGTTGCGCCAGCCTTTTGGGCGATCTGGCGGGGGTTCAAAGCCGCAGGCCGCAAGGAAGCTTTGCCCACGGCCACGCCCAGGCCTTGCGCCAGCGTCCTGGCCCGGCTCTGGTCGGCTTCAGCCAGGGCCTCATCGCTCCTGCCTTGTTGCACCAGCAAGTGGATGTAGTCGTCGTAGATGCGCGTGGCGTTGGCGACGAACGGAAGTTTCGATTCTTCGTTCTTGAGTTGTGCCCGCGCCGAATCGAAGGTCGCCAGCGTGGTCTTGTACATTCGTTCCGCACCCTGGGTATTGCCTTGCAACTCAAATAACCCGGCCAACTCATAGCCCGCGTCCAGCCGCGTTGTGGTTGGGCTCGCCGGATCGTTTTGGACGGCGCGAAAAAGCGACTCCGCCTGCCGGTCCTGGCGCCGCGCAGCCGCCAGCATGCCCTGCGTCAGCAGCACATTGGCACTCAATCGATTGCCGCCCGCGAGCTCCATGGGAGTTACCTGATCGATATAAGCGCTCGCATCCTCGAGCTTTCCGGTGTCCACCGAAACCTGGGCCAGGTCTTCGAGCGCATTCACAATGTCTTCCTTGCTGTCGATCTGCCTTGCCAGATCGAACGCCTGGCGATAGGACTGTCTGGCGCGGGTCAAATCGCCGCTATCCCGATAAACATACCCGGCGGTACTGATCCATTTGAGTTCCATGCTGATGTCGCCGAGGTTTGCCGCGCTCTTTTCCGCTTCAAGGTACTGCTCCAGCGCCCTTTCGCCGTCCCCCAACTGGTAAAAGGCCCAACCGAGATTTCCTGAGGCGACTTGCGCCAGATCCTCCGCACCCAACTGTTCGGCATCCCGGTACGCGGTCCTCGACCAGTCAACGGCTTCGTCAAAATGGCCGATCTGAAGTGCGGTCCACCCAAGACTCAAGGATGCGTTTGTTTCCAGGAACCGGTCATGATGGGTTCGGGCGAAGGTAAGCGTATCGAGGAAAAGCTGTAGCGCCTCGGCCAACTTTCCTTCCTGGACGGCCAGGATGCCGCGCGCCTGGAGCACATCGCCACAGGCCGCATGCGCCTCGTCCTTGCAGAGGACCTGGGCCTGCGCAAGTATTTGATTGGCCGCGGGAAAATGTTGCTGATGGGTATAGATGGCGCCTTCAATCGCCAGCTTCTTGATGTTCCCCTCCCGATTGCCGGAATCGGGGTACCCATTGAGAAGGCGCAGAGCATCGTCATACATTCCGCGCCAGACCATAGCCTCCGCTTCAAGGAGTTGGAATTTCGCTGCCCATTCCGGGTTGGAGGCCTGGAATTCTTTGTATCCCTGTTCGGCCTCCTGCTGACTATCGGCCAATCTGCCATGCTGGAAGAGCTTCCAGGCGTGGTCATAAACAGACTGGGCGCTCCCTGGGTGTGTGTCTTCGAGAGGAATCAGCAAGAACAGCAAGAGCGCCCATGCGCCGGGGAATGCCCGGAGCCGGAAACCCCGCCACGCGCTGCCAAACCATCTGCGGACGCCCGCCAGGCGCGAGGCAACACTCATCGTCCAGCGGGCATGCAGAGGGCTCGTTTGCGCTATGGTTTGGTTCCGCCGTTGGTAGAGAGGGTCCCGATCAGCACGCTCCCGGCGATGGCGCAGCCCAGTTGGAGATCGATCATCGTCAGGCGGACGGTTGTCTTCTCGGGGACGCCCGTCTCCTGCTTGAAATCCTCGTGCGTGAGGGTCAGTTTGGCCAGGATGATCTTGCCGAAATCGGGAATCGTGATCACGTGCCCAAAGCAGAGCCCAGGGTAGGCGCCAGCCGCATGATTGACCAAGGAGCATTTGACCGCCTCCCGGCTCCCAAGAGTCGAGGAAAGTCGATTGTACCGTTCGAGCAGGTCTGCCGGAAGGTCCTGGTGCTCACGGATGCGGTCGTATTGGCGGGAGACGCGGCCTACAACGGCTGGATCCAGGGTGTAGGCCGCATCGTTTGCAGGTTTGGCGCCAAAGAGGTCGAGATCCAGGTTCAGCTCGACCGGGTGGCCGGCGATGCGCAGATTCTCAAAGCGGGTGCCCAGAAATGAGATCGACGGCACGTAGCCAACGAGGGGATGCCCGGTGATGATTTGCCCCACGACGCGGTCGGCCGTCAGCACGTCCAACACATTGAGCCCCTCGATGGCGGTCGTTGTCAGAGTGGCCCAACCGTGGCCAGGCTTGACGTCCCGGTTGCCCGCGACCTGGGTGTAGGCGGAGCGGAAGGAGATGACCCCTTCGAGCCGGTAATTCTCCGCGCGCTGGGCGATGTACCCGCCTTCATCCGGGAGTTTGGCGTGGGCCTGGGGTTTGATCTCCTGGGTGAGGGGAAGCCGCAAATGGCCCTCAAGGACCGTTGCTTCCGCATGGTACGTGTGCGTTCTTCCGTTCGTTTCCGACATTGGCATTCTCGCTTTCCTTCACGTGATTGCAGGAATTCTACGGCATTTTGACAGGCTTTGTATTGTCTTTCACAGCTTGCAAAAGGACCGCATTCTCATGATTGCGCTCGTGAACTCCCAGATCACCAGATCAAGAGTTGTGATGTCGCTCCAAGGTGCTTTTGAAAATCCGTCAATCGGTCAAAAGAAGATCGTAGACGTATCGTTCGATCACGGTGCGTTCCCCATGAGGAGCGACGCCGGAGACCGCGACCGAATAAGCGCCGTTCCGCAACATCGCGCCTGGAATCACCAGCGAAAACGGTTGGTCGCCTCTTGCGCCTTCGCCGGGGGCGGCGACGACGCCGGCGAAGGCAAGTCTCCCTTGAGGATCGTACAGGTCAATGGAATAGGAGATGTAGTTGGCAATGCCCGGCTCAAGGGGAAGATCGACCGGAAGCGCAACCCCGTGCTTGCGATCGGCGGTTACAGTCAGGTGAGCGGCGCCCCGCGTGGCCCCGTGCAGCGGAGCCAGGGGAACGAGGCGCGGTTGGTTTGCCGCCGTGCGCAGGGCCGGAAACGTGACCAGATTCTGGTAGCCGAGAACAATCAGCAAGGCGGCGAAAGCGGGAGCGGCAAAGGCCGGACGCCACCACGCAAGCCAATGATTCCTTTTTACCTTGGGTCGGCCGGTTCCGGCCCGCGCCGGCGCCGGCAAGCTCGCCATGATCTCGGGCAACTGGGCTTTCGCCTCATCCACAAATGCGGCGCCGGCGCGGAGATCGAGGGCGCACTCAGGGCAATCGAACAGGTGCTCCTCAAATGCCTCGCGAGCATCGGGCGTCAGCTCATCCAGGAGGTATCGCTCTGCGGCCATTTGTTGTACTGCTTGGCTATGATCCATCAGCTCAATCCCCCAGTGCGGTCCGACCTGTGAAATAGTGGCCGCGGCCGGCAAATCGTTTCAAACCTCTCAGGCATTCGCTGCAAGGGGCGCCTGATTTCCGATGCGTTTCACATACTCGGCCTTGAATTCCTGCTTGGCCCGGTGGAGCAGCACGCGCAGATACTGGCGGTCCACACCAAACTCCCGACAGACTTCGTCGCGGTCGCGCTCGTCGAGAAAGACGGCTTTCAGCAGGGAGCGGTCGCGCGGGGACAAGTCGAGCAGAATCTCCCGGACTTTTTCCTTGATTTGCCGGGCCGCCACAATGTCCAGGGCGTCGGCGCCCAAGGCGGGGAGCTCGGGCCGGCCTTCCGCATCAAGGGACTCGCTGCGGCTGGAAGAGCGGTATTGCTCAAAAAGCACATGGTTGCAAACAGTGTTGACAAAGGCGCCCAGGCGCTCCGGTTGGCGCAGACCGCCGTCCTTGCGTAAAACCGTCAGGACCCGCGCGAAAGTCTCCTGGCGCACGTCCTCGATCGCATGCAGGGACTGGAGCCGCGAGCGAAGCTTGACCTGGAGCAATGCGGTAAAGTAGCCAACGAAATGCTCTTGTGTCCGGCGGTCTCCTGCACAGAGGCTTTGAACGTAACCTGCATCGAAAGAATGAAATTGCAATGCTGCCTCCGCCGACCCGAGAGGAGACGAGTATAGCATCGCGTGCGTTGCCGACGGATGAAATCTGCGTGCCCTGACGGAGGACAGAGCGGGCCGCCGAGCGCCGGGACCGCGCTGAAGAGCCCCAGGATGGGGTATGGAGCTCACCGGGAGAGCCTGAATAACCGGCTGGCCAAGAGGAATTGCGCGTCTCTCGGATCGACCGGCTGGACCGGTTGGACGGGTGAGAACGGGTAGACATTCCCGGTGACCGCTCCGCGCACGTACACCTGCGGCTGGCCGGAGTAACGAAGATTCAGGACGGAATTCTGCGCCGTTTCATTGGCTTTCAATGCGCTTCGCTTTTGACCACAGCACATGATGGTTCTCCTTCAAAGACATCGGTTGCCGCAAGATTTCCGGGGAATGCGAATTGAGGTTTCTGCGTCACCCTTTCAAGCAGGCAAGCCGCACCGGAGAGTGCCTGCCAGTGGATCAGCAAAGCGATCCAGCCGCTGCTCAGCCAGATGGCCAGAGGCAGCGAGACCCAAACGCTCAAACAGTAGAAGCAATCCATGAGGCGGCCAAGAACGCCGGAGCCAAGCCTGGCTCGAAAGCGCGCAATCAGATCCCACGGACCATCCTCCTCCGCCAGCAGATGAGTCACCCGCCAGATGGCGAGAGCGGACAGGACAAAGCGCCAGATGGAATTGCTTTCGTTCATCTCGATCCTGCTCCATTCGGCAAAAGCCGCAGACGGGACCCGCTCCGGGGAGCGGGCCCCGTCTGCTTTGGGGAAGCCGGGCGATTCCGCTAGCTGCTTGCCTGCAGGCAGAAGCCGGCCGAGGCGTAGTTCTCGTTGGAAGTTACGCCACTGTCAACGTTGGTGCGGTCCCACACATAAAGGGTGAGCGAATAGCCGCAGTCATCCATGCCCGTCGTATCGAGCGTGAAAGCCTGATCGGTTACGCCGGGGTCCGCAATCGCTCCGCCAAGTTCGACGGAGTATCCCGACGCCGGTGAGGGCAAGACGCCGTTTGCCGGCCCTGACGGAAGGATCTGGAAGTAGAACTGGCCGAAATCCGTGGCCGTTGCCGTGAAAACTCCGCTGATTATGTCTCCCGGAGATAGCTGGCCGCATTCCCCGAAGGTTGGCGTTACCGATGCTCCAGGAGCCTGGTTGTTCACCAGGACCGTCACCACGTTGCTGTGAATGTCGTCGGCGGGATTGCCGTTTACGCTCAGGTCAACGCGCAGGTCATAGGTATTGCCGGTGTCGGCAGGTCCCGAGGTCCAAATGCCCAGCAGATTGCCGACGACGGTTTGATTGCCGGCGTTCTGATAGGTGTAGTAGCCGTTGGTATCCGGATAAATCGAAATCTCGGTCTCGCTCGGCACTCCACCGCTCACCGTGATGACGCTGAGAGTGAGCTGGCCAGTTCCGTTGATGACCGGCGCAAAGCTTCCGGAGCCATGCAAGGCCTTCATGATGCGATACTTCGAACTCAAAGTACCGTTGACGATGACGCCCGCCAGCGAGATATTCCCTCCGAAGGGTGCATCCACATAGGGGCCAAAGGCGAGGCCGGTCAAAGCGTTGATGGTCGCATTTGTGATCCGCCCATCGCTGCCGATTTCCGTTACGTCGACGGCGCCGACGGCGGCAAGGAACGGAACCTGATTGCCGTCAGAGACCGCCTGGCCGGGAGGAATCAGGATCAATCCATCCAGGCTGTTTCCCCAAACCACCGGTGCATTGGGGTTGGTGGTCGAAGGAGGCGTATTCCAGGAAAGCACCCCGCGTACCGTGGCGGTCTTTGCGCCGTCGCTGCAAGGCTGCGCGTGGGAGAGAAGATTGACGGGCAGAAAGACGTTGTAGTCCAGGCCGTCCGCGGGAATGCTGCTGAAGTCGTGCACATTCACAGAGGTTGTTCCGACGTACTGGAATCCCGAGCCCCAGTCGATCCAGAAGGCGACGAATTCCGTGCTGCCGGAGGTGCATGGGCCGCCGGCGTAACCGCTGCTCTGCTTCACCTTCAGGATGCCGGTCAATTGGCTGGTATTGGGGTCCAGCCCGATGCACTCCAACTGCTCGTACGCGGTGTCCCCGTTGGTGCTCAGCCAGGAACCAACCAGGCTGGAGAGATCGATATCGGAGATCCCGGCAAAGGATTTGGCCGGCTTGGGCGCGGGCGCCGGAGAACTGATTGCCGCCGCTACCGACGAGGCCAGATAGCGATGCGGCGGAACGGATGTGCCGGAGTAAAGTCTATGCAACTCGGCAGGACTGAGAGCCTTTGGCTTGGCGGCCTCGATGGTTTGGCCCAGATCGACCGCCTGTTTGATCTCTTCCGGCAGCTTGAGGTTGGCTGCCTCCAGAAAGACGGGAAACGGGATGATCTCGAAGCCATCGATCTGAATCTGCGCGTCCAGCACATCGCCCCATACCGGAGTCCACGCAGGGGTGTTCGCCGGCGGAGGAGTGCTCCACGACAGAATGGCGCGGACCAGCGGAAGATTCTGTTCAAAACAAAAATCTTCCTTCGGGCTGATATTCAGGGTGACCGCATACTCGAGCGGCTTTGGCCCAGGCACGTCGAAGACGTTGACGGCAGCCATTCCCTGATCCAGCCAGGTTGTGCCCCCGTCATAGGAGAGATAGAACCGCACATACTCATCGGAGCCGGTGGTGCAGATGCCGCCGGAGTAGCCGCTATCCCGCTTGATGTTGATGGTGGCGCGCAACTGCTCGAACTGCGGGTTGTAGCCAACGCAGCCGAGGCTCTCGTAAGCCGTGTCTCCCTGAATGTCGAGGACGGGCTTGAAGGCGCTGCCGGCGAGGTTGCCGAAGTAGTTGGGGTTGGCCAGCAGCAACGCATGAAAGTTGCTGCGTGCCAGTTCGGGTGACAGCTTGGCGAGGGCGTTGGAGCCCTTTGCCGCAAGATTGGCCGAAGCCGCGCTTTGGTCCTTTGGGGAAGCCACGGATGTTCCTCTCGGTGCGTGAAATTTGATCGCGATGTGCGCCCTGCGAGGCCGCAAACATGCGACCCTGACAACTCATCAAGCCCTTGGACGCACGGTGCTGCAGGGGCCTTCGAGGCGCGGAACGCTGGAATCTGAAGTCATCGCACGAGGAATAGTGCAAATAGGCTCAGAATCGTTTCAGCGTATTGTGAAGAATTTCAAATCACGAGATCGGGATGGGGAAGGTGACGGCTCAGTCCCGCTCTTCCCGCCGGGGCAGGCGCGTCTATACTTGTAGAGACATGCTGCCTTATATACATCTCAATTTGTACTTCTGGCACCTGAGCGTGCCGACCTTCGGGCTGATGCTTTGGCTGGCTTGCGTGGCGGCGGCGTTTGTGATGGACCGGAACTTCAAGCGGGCGGGGATTACGGCGGACGCGGTGGGGATGGTGGCCGTGGCCGCGCTGCTGGGCATTGTGGGCGCCAAGTTGTGGCACGTGATCGACACGCCGGTGGAGTTTCGCGAGTACGGATGGCGGGTGCTGTGGGATACGGCGGGGTTTGCGTGGTACGGCGGGCTGATCTTCGGGATTTCGGCCCTGGTGTTTCAAGGCTGGTGGGAGAAGATCGGCGGGCTGCGGACGCTGGACCTGGCGGCTCCGGCGGCGGCGATCGGGTACGGGATGGGGCGGATCGGGTGCTTTCTTTCCGGGGATGGGTGCTACGGTATCCCGACGAAACTGCCCTGGGGCATGAGCTTCCCGAACGGGATTGAGCCAACGCTGGTGCGCGTGCATCCGACGCCGCTGTATGAGATGGCCGCGGGGCTGCTGATCGGCTGGTGGCTGTGGTGGCGCGGGGGCAAGCCGTACCGGACAGGGGCGATTGTGGGCGAGTACCTGGTGCTGACGGGAGTGGCTCGCTTTCTGGTCGAATTTGTGCGGCGCAACCCCAAGATTCTGTGGGGGTTATCGAATGCGCAACTGGCCAGCGCGGGGTCGGCGATGGCGGGGGTTGCGCTGATCTGGTGGGCGGCTACGCGGCCGCAGACCGGGCCGGACGAGGCGGCGGCGGCCGTGGAGAAGGCGGCGTAATTTAGCTCGGCTGAACAGGATCGTCATTCAAATGTGGGAATTGGCCGGGAGGATCTGCGGCGGGGCGGAATTTTCAAGTTCCGCGCCTCCCAGTCATACTCCCTTACCTCCTCATCCTTCATCGCCGCAGGGCTGCTAAGGCTTGCTGAGAAGCGGAGGAATCTCGGCGGCGAGCCGCACAAGTCCTTTCATATCCTGACCGGGACTATGTGTTAGCCCAAGCCGGACGATCACAAGGTTTTCGGAGGGAGCTATGAAGATGCGTTGTCCAAGGTTACCGGAAGCGTAGAAGGAATCGGCAGGCATGCCGTCTTCAATGCGGTATTTGGCATCGCCATGCTCACCTCGATTGGTCCAGAATCCAGCGCCATAATCCGTGTCGAGGGTAGGGGAGGCTGAATAGTTTACCCAGCCCACCGGCAGAATCCGCTTACCGTCAATCACGCCGTCATTCAGAAACAGAGATCCAAACCGAGCCCAATCTCTCGCTGAAGCGAGTATGTACATGGATCCTACGGGGGTGCCGGTGGCGTCAAATTCTATTGTTGCGGTCGTCACTCCCAATGGTCCGAACAACTCCCTTTGAGCGAACTCGACGACGTCCTGCGCATGGCCGCCAACGGCATCCCGGATGATCCTTGAGAGAACCAGCGTATTGCCGCTGGAGTATTGCCACTTGCTCCCCGGAACCGCTTCAAGGCGAGCACGCTCGGCAAATCCCGCCATATCGGATTCAAGGAACAACATTCGCGATACGGGATCAGCTCCGCTGTCGGATTCCTCAAGAGCCAGCCCCGATGTCATGCGCAAGAGCTGATCGATGGTAATCGCATGGCGCGGGTCGGAGGGATTGCTCCAGGCAGAAACTGGCGCACGCTCCGCGACGGATAGCTTTCCCTGTCGAACGAGGATGCCAATCAAGGCATTCGTCACCGACTTGGCCAGAGAATATCCCAGGATCGGAGTATTGGCGTCATAACCAGGCGCATAGCGTTCCCCTACAACTCTTCCCTTATGCAGTATGAGGATCGCTTTTACCTGGCGCGGTGGCTGCTGAGAAGATTCCGCAAAGGCGCGATCAAGCGCAGATTCGATGGCCGGGTTGGGTGGCTGGACTTCAAATGCAGTTGTTGCTTTTGGGGATGCGACGGCTCCCGGCATTCCTGCATTCGGAGTGTAAGTTGCCGCATCCCTGTTCGTGGGGCCGTGGAGAATCATGCAGCCGAGCCCGTCACGATAAACGGCGCGACTCATAAAGAGACCAGCCCACGTAACAGTAACTTGCCGTTCTTTGCGGTCAATCTGGTATTTCAGGTGTTTCGAGAGAAGATTCTGCCCGAATCCCGGCTCAACCGCCTCGGCATAAAGTCGATCCGGATCTAAACCGGACACGAAGACGCCGGAGCACAGCGTATGACTCACGACGCCTGTGCCCACCTGAATGCCGCGCAATGGCGGAGCCAGCAGCCAGGAGCCGGCCCAGGCAGCCGCGCCAATTGCTGCCAGAACGACGATCGTTTTGAAAAACCGCTTTGCGGCCATCTATTCCCCTGTACAGCCACATTCTACTCAGCTCGGTTCGGCAGTGGCCGGAGCGCCGCATACGATTACGCCGGGCCCAACCCCCATGATGGATTTCAGTGCGATGCGACGGAAATGCGAAACTCCCGAAGATCGGCATTTTGCATGTTTCTCTGACGCCCTCTGCGGCAAGCCGAATGCTGCCTGGGCGTTGGACGCCAGTCCCGGACGAGTGACGGCAATCCGGAAGCCGGCGCAGTCGCCTGCAGCGGGCGGATACCGCTTACAGGCGCTTGATGAAGGCGAGGGCCTGGGCGAGTTGGGGGAATTGGGCTTCTTCGGCTTTGAACTCGCGGGAGTGCACGCAGCGGCGGATACCGCGCAATTTGACGGGGTGCTTGAGGTGAAGCATCTCGTGGTAGAGGAGATATTCGAGGGCGTAGCGGGGGCTGGAGGGACGGTCGAAGACGCGGCTGACCACGATGGTGTTGTGGGCGGCGTCGTAGTGGCCGAGGGAGCGCTTGGACAGGTGCTCGCTCCAGGTGAGCTCAGGGCGGCCGAGGAGGCCCGAGAAGAAGCGGACGTTGAGGGAGTCGAAGACCTCATCGAGGTGGTAGTAGCGGCCCTCGGGGCCAAAGTAGCGCTTGCTGCCGCGGGCGTGGCGGATGAGCTCGGTCTGGCGGGTGACGGCGGCCGAGGCGGCGAAGCGCTTGTAGCGGAGGTTTTGGGCGGCGCTGATGGGCTTCTTGTAGAGCTTGGCGAGGAGAATGTGGGCGATGGCGCGGACCACGGGCTCCGGCGCGCCTTCCAGGAGATCGGAGAGGTTGACATAGATCTGGCCTTCGCGGAGGCGGATGGTGGTGTTGAGCGAGGTAAAGCGGCGGAAGCGGACCGCGATGGGCGGCATGGGCGCGCGAGGGCGGAGGGCCCGGTACTCTTCTTGGAAGATGGAGACGAAGTTGGGGGTCACCAACATGGAGGGTAGCACACCAGGGAGCAGGGAATAGGGAACCGGAAACAGGAAACAGCAAGCCGGCGGGTTAGCGAAGGGTTTCGGGGCGACCTTCAGGAGGAAGCCCGGAAGTTGTTTTCGGCTCCGCCGCCCTGTTTCCTATTCCCTGTTTCCTATTCCCTAATTCCTATTCCCTATTCCCTATTCCCTGTTCCCTGTTCCCTGTTCCCTGTTCCCCGCATCACTTGGGTTCGGCGCGTTGCTGGCCTGCTTCGTCTTTGTGGAGGTTGAAATACTCGGTTTGCTCGGCGAGGAGGCGCTTGGCCTGGTCGGCGAGGTCTTCGCCGCTCTCGATGGCCTCCTTGCGGGCGAGGTCGAAGCCGGGTTCGCCGGCGAGTGCGCGGAGGATTCCAAGCCAGCGATCGGTGGCTTCGGTGAGAGGCTTGAGGGCTTTGCGCATATCGGCGTGGCGGTCGGAGTATTGGTCGAGGTTGGAGCCCAGCTCGTCCATGAGGGAAGTGAATTCCTGGAGTTCCTCGTCGAGGCGGCGGGCGCGCGTGATGGATTTGGAACGGTTAGTGAGGCCCTTGATGACGTCGGCGTGCTCGTTGAGGAATTTTGTATAGAGGTTGATGCGGCCGGGGGGATCGATGCCGGCTTCGCGAATCTCCTCGATCTGGGTTTCGGTCAAAGGCTCGGGTTTTTCCTTTTGGGCAGACAAGGGTGCGGCAACGACAAGGCAGATCAGAATCGGGGCGAGATAGCGCAGCGGACGCATCGGGACAGAAACCTCAGCGCTTCCATTGAAGCACATACCTTGGCGCCGGGAAAGGTGCATAGCAATCCTGTCTCGATGGCGGAAATCTGCCGGGAGGGTGTGGTGCTGGTGCGGAAGGGTGGTTATTTGCGGAAGACCTGCATCATGGCTTCATTCTGGGCCTGGTTCACCTGGGCAAGGGTCTCCGCGACCAGGGAACGGTCTTCAAGGCTGCTGTTGCGGAGCATTTCGTTGAGGCGGAAGGCGGTGTGGCGGAGCAGAATCTGGGCATCCTTGAGCCGCTTGTTGTCTTCGGACATGGTGAGATGGATTTTATTTGCCAGCAACTGAACCTGTTTGAGCATGGCGGTGGCTTTTTCCGCATCGCCGGCGGCGTATTGGCGCAGGCTGACCTCGGTCATCTGATGGACCAACTGGGCGTAAAGGAAGCACTGCTCGCGGGGTTGTGCCTGGAGGATCTTGGCCTGGAGAGCGTCGATGCTCTGCTGGTCGAAGGTCTTGTCATCGAGTCCGGAGGCGCGCGCCGGGACGGTGGCCACGGTGAGGAGGACGAGGACTGCCAACGGAACCTTGGACTGCATGAGAAGCCTCCGCAGTTGCCGGTTAACCCCAGGCCGTGATTATGGGAGCTTTTGTGAGATTGCGCAAGAGGAAAGTTTTGCGTTCTCACGGGCTCGATGGTCGCGGCTGTCTGAAGAGTCACCGCATTCTGGTTCGCATCATCGCCCATCTCAGGGTTTTTTAGTGAGCAATAAGAGACGTTGGCGAGCCTGCCATTCCTGATCTGGAAATTTGCCGGCAGCGGAGTCCAAAAAGTGTTGGTAATAGGCTGCAGCCTCCGCATTTTGGTGAAGCGTATCGTAAGCGGTGGCCCAAAGGAAGTAGGTAGAAGGTACTTCTGGAAGGTATTTTGATCGCATGGTAAGGGCGTGCAGTGTGATGGAAGGCTGATTGGTTCGGGAGGCGGCAAAGGCCAGGCCGCTCCATCCGTCGGGGTTGGCGGGGTCGAGCTGGGTGGCCTTGTTGAAGGCTGCAAAGGCCTCAGCGTAGCGGAGCTGGCGGATGAGGTTCTGTCCGTGGCCGATGAGGAGGGCGGGGTCGTTGGGGGTGGCGGCGAGCAGGCTGACGTAGAGGTGGTCGGAACCTGGGTAGTCGCCGGCGTCGGCCAGGACTTCGGCCAACATGCGGGTGATGGCGGCGTCGGCGGGGTGGGCGTCGTGGAGCTTCTGGACGAGTGGGAGGGCCTCGGCTTTGTCCTCAGCGGCGAGCACGGTGGCGAGTTGGGCGTTGAGGGCGGGGTCGCCGGGGGATTGCGCGAGGGCAGCGCGAAGCAGGGTTTCGGCCTCGGGATATTGTTTGCGTGCGATCAACAGGTGGGCCAGGCCGGCGTTGGCGGGAGCGGAGTTGGGGTCCTGGGCCAGGACGCGGCGGTAGGCGGTTTCGGCGGCGGCGTACTCGCCGGACTGGTCGGCCAGGTTGGCGGCCAGCAGGGTGTCGGCCGTGGTTTCAGGAGTGAGCTTGAGGGCTTCGAGGAGATCGTTTGAGGCTTCGGTGGCGTCGCCTGCACGGTCGGGTCCAGGCTGGTCGATTTGGGCCAGTGCGCGCCAGGCGCGGGCTTTGACGGCGGGTCCGGCGTCACCGGGGTCGAGATGGGTGGCCGCGACCAGCTCGGGACGGGCGTCGGCAAGCTTGCCCTGGCGGGCCAGCAGCAGGCCAAGGGAGAGATGGGCCTCAAAGGATTGGGGATTGGCGTCGAGGGCGCGGCGGTAGAGGGCGGCGGCATCGTCGAGGCGGTTCTGGGCGTCAGCCACGTAGGCGGCGTCGAAGAGGGCGCGGGGATCGGCGGGATGGGCAGCCAGCCAGAGATCGAGCCTGGCCTCGGCGCTCTTCCAGTCGGCTTTGACGATGGCGGCTTCGGCCTCTGCCACCTGGGCGGAAACGGGCTGGGGGACGGACTGGGGCGCGGAGCCGACCGGGGGTGCGGTTGCGGGGGGCTGCGCTTCAGGATTCTGTGCAGGTTGCTGGGCGAACGCGGCGACCGGGGCGAAGAAGAGGACGAAGAAGGTGAAACGGAACACGGAATACCTCGCAACCAGTTTACCGGGGCAGGGCTGGAGAGGAACGGATGGGGACGGCTGAGAGCGTTTCCAGGAATACTATGCCCCTATGGATTTCGATCAGGGTCGCCGCTCGCTGAGGCTCGCGTCGACTCAATAGGATCTGCTCCGGGGTACACCATTCCTGGAAACGCTGAGGGTTCGACGCAAGGGAGCTGTGGAGGAAATCGAGAGGGAATAGTGCCGCTCGTCAAGGGGCAGGTCCCAGGCTTGGTTTGTTGACCGATCGGTAAATGAAAGCATGAACAGAATGAAGAGGGGTGAGTTTGGAAGGGCGCAAAGAGGGGTGGATGGAGTATTCTCCTGCCACGGCAGTTCAAGACAATTTCCAAGAAAGGTACGACTGAAATGCGCGCTCTTAAATCCTTCGCTGTGGCAGCGTTTGCGCTGCTAACCCTTTTGCTGCTCCTGCCGGCGACGCCGGCAAAGGCCCAATTCCCCGCGTATCTTCACGCCATTTCCGACCTGCGCACGGCCCGTGCGTACCTGCAAATGAACGCCCGGCCGGATTCGGCCGGCGCCCGTGAATATGCCATCAAAGAGATCAGCCGCACCATCGACGACATGAAAAAGGCCGCGGTGGACGATGGGAAGAACCTGTGGCGAACGCCGCCGCCGCAGAGCGGTGGAAACCCGAGTTGGCCAATCCACTCGGCGGTGAAGCTGTTGAAAGAGGCGCGTCATGACGTTGATCACGGACAGGACGCACCCGAGAATGCCGGGCTGCGAGTCCGTTCGCTCGAGCACATCGACAAGGCGCTGCAAGCCTTGACGCCTTTCCTCTAAGAGACGCAAAACAACAGATGTTTTAATCCATGCGGGGAGGCAGCGCGCCGATCGGTGCGCTGTCGCCTCGTTTTTGTTTGGAAGAGGTGCGGGGTTGTGAGTTGGCGGGTTTGCGACGGCAAGTGCTTGGCGTGCGCCTCCCAGGTGCTGATGGGGCTGGCGGGGGTGCTGGACCGCAAAGAAGAGGTCGAGGAGCCGAATATGTTCCTGATTCCGGCGATGGCGGCCTGAACTCCGGAGATTCCGATGATCTGAGGCATGGACGGAGTTTGTCCCTGTCTGGCGGTACGGATCGGCTTGTATTAGATTGGCTTGGTCCGTCGCGTCCTATAATGAAGAATGGCCGGTTGCGCTCTGAGGGTCGCTGAGGGGATAGGGACGCGGCTGGACCACTTCTTGCCGGTGCTTTCCCTTTGAATGACGCCATCATTATCCGCGGAGCGCGGACACACAACCTGAAGAACATCTCCTGCGAGATTCCCCATGGGAAGCTGACGGTGGTCAGCGGAGTTTCGGGGTCGGGGAAGTCGTCGCTGGCCTTCGACACGATCTATGCGGAGGGACAGCGGCGGTATGTGGAGTCGCTGTCGTCGTATGCGCGGCAGTTTCTGGAGCGGATCGAAAAGCCGGACGTGGATTTGATCGACGGGCTGGCGCCGGCGATCGCCATCAAACAGAAGAATTCGACTCGGAACCCGCGGTCTACGGTGGCTACGGCGACGGAGATCTACGACTACCTGCGCCTGCTGTATGCGCGCTGCGGGACGGTGCATTGCGTGCACTGCGACGGGCTGGTGAAGCGGGATTCGATGGACGAGATTGCCGCGGCGACGCTCGCGCTGGGCGAGGGGACGCGGCTGCAGGTGCTGTTTCCGGTGGGGAGTGCGGCAGCGATTGGGGAAGTGGACGCGGGAGCCAAGGCGGCGGCTAAGACCGTGGGACGGACGGCGAAGTCGGCGGCAAAGGGCAAACCGGTTGTGAGTGGCGGGGATTCGCCGCACACCGAGACGCTGAAGGCGCGGCTGACAGAGTTGCGCGCGAACGGGTTCAACCGGCTCTACCAGCGGGGCAGGATCTTCGAGTTTTCGACGCCGGAGTCGCTGCTGGACCTGGACTTCACACTGCGCGTGTTTGTGCTTTTGGACCGGATCGTGGTGAGTGAGGAGAACCGCTCGCGGATTGTGGACGCGGCGGAGATTGCCTACCGCGAGTCGGGCGAGGTGATCTTCGAGGAGGTTCCGCGGGAGGAGACGGCGGAGCGGAAGCGGCACCGGTTTTCCGGGGCCTATGAGTGCAAGAGCTGCCACCGGCCGGGCAAAGAGCCGGAGCCGCGGCTGTTCAGCTTCAACAATCCGTTCGGGGCGTGCCCGCGCTGCCAGGGGTTTGGCAATACGGTGGACTTCGACCTGAACCTGGTGATTCCGGACAAGGGACTGAGTTTGGCGGACGGGGCGATCGATCCCTGGAATAGACCGAAGTACCGGCCGTGGTACATCGAACTGCGGAAACAGGCGGCGGAGCTGGGCGTGGCGCTGAACGTGCCCTGGCGGGAGTTGCCTGAGGCGGCGCGGGAGGCGGTGCTGCGCGGCAAGGGCAGCTTTGTGGGGGTGTTTGGGTTTTTTGCGCAGATGGAGCGCAAGAAATACAAGCTGCACGTAAGGGTGATGCTGAGCAAGTATCGGGGGTACGCGGAGTGCCCGGATTGCCGGGGGCAGCGGCTGCGGGCCGAAGCTCGGTCGGTGCGGATCAACGGGAAAAATATCTGCCAGGCTACGGCGCTGACGATTGCGCAGGCGAAGGAGTTTTTTGGGGCGCTGAAGCTGACGCCGATGCAGGAGGAGATTGCCGGGCCGGTCCTGCACGAGGTGCGGCAGCGGCTGAATTTTCTGGATGCGGTGGGGCTCGAATACCTGACGCTGGACCGGCTGGCTTCGACGCTGTCGGGCGGGGAGGCGCAGCGGATTCAACTGGCAACTTCGCTGGGGTCGCGGCTGGTGGGGGCGCTGTATGTGCTGGACGAGCCGTCGATCGGGCTGCATACGCGGGATACGGCGCGGCTGATCCACATTCTTTGGGAGCTGCGCGACCTGGGCAATACCATCCTGGTGGTGGAGCACGACGCGGATGTGCTGCGGGCGGCAGATCACTTGCTGGATCTGGGTCCGGGAGCAGGGGAGTTTGGCGGCAAGCTGCTGGCCGAGGGGGTTCTGGCGGAGATCGAGGCCAATCCGAATTCGCTGACGGGGCGGTATCTGTCGGGGCAGATTTCGATTCCCGTGCCGGCGCGGCGGCGTGCGCCGGGAAGAGAGCGGCTGGTGCTGCGCGGCGCGCAGGCGAACAACCTGCACGGACTGGACGTGGAGATTCCGCTGGGTGTGCTGGTGGCGATCACCGGGGTTTCGGGGTCGGGGAAGTCGACGCTGGTGCACCAGGTGCTGTACCGGGCTGTTGCCCGAGCGCTGGGACAGAGCGATGGCGCCGACCCGTCGAGTGTGTACAAATCGCTGACCGGAGTGGAGCGGCTGAACGACGCGGTGCTGGTGGATCAGACGCCGATCGGGCGGACGCCGCGCTCGAATCCGATTACGTATATCAAGGGATTCGACCTGGTGCGAGAGCTGTTTGCGGCGCAGCCGGAGGCCAAGCGGCTGTCGCTGACGCCGGGGCATTTTTCGTTTAACGTGCCGGGCGGGCGGTGCAATACGTGCGAGGGCGACGGGACGGTGACAGTGGAAATGCAGTTCCTGGCCGATGTGGAGCTGCCGTGCGAGGACTGCAACGGGACGCGCTACCAGGCCAGGGTGCTGCAGGTGGAGTACAAGGGCAAGAATATTCACGACGTGCTGCAGATGACGGTCAAGGAGGCGCTCAGGTTTTTTGCCGGGCAGACGAAGCTGCTGGAAAAGCTGGCGGTGCTGGACGAGATCGGGCTCGGTTATCTGCGGCTGGGACAGTCGGCAACGACGCTCTCAGGCGGCGAGGCGCAAAGGGTGAAGCTGGCCGCGCACCTGGCGCAGGTGCGGGCGGCGAACGCGAACGCCAAGCCCTCGCAGGCCAGCCGGGTGCTCTACATTCTGGACGAGCCGACGACGGGGCTGCACTTCGACGACGTTTCCAAGCTGCTGACGGCGTTTCGCAAGCTGATCGACGGGGGCGGGTCGCTGATCGTGATCGAGCACAACCTGGATGTGATCAAATGCGCGGACTGGGTGATCGACCTGGGGCCGGAGGGCGGCGAAGGCGGGGGACGGATTGTGGCCGAGGGCACGCCGGAGGAGATTGCGGGGAATCTGCTGTCGCATACGGGGAAGTGGCTGGGACGGGTGCTATAGAGCGGGCGGCTCGCGTAGCGGATTTCTCGAATCTATCTGCCGAACTATGCAAGGATGACCAATTCGCTATATGGCTTGAGTTGCGCATCGGCCGTGAGCAGATGCAATGGCTCGCTCATGGCCTGGGCAATGAGCAGGCGGTCAATCGGATCGGTGTGATGGAGCGGCAGGTCGGCCACCAGAATGGCGTGTCGTGACCAAACAGGCAACTCGTGGAAGCCATTCGCCGTGATCTGATCGAAGAGATCCTGTGGGACGGCGTCGATCTTGCCCAGACGGGCCTTGATCGCAACTTCCCAGATAGAGGCGGAGGAGACAAACACCCTGTCGGCTCCCCGGATGACCTTCAAGGCTCTGCGTGAAAGGCGCTCAGGCTCGTAAAACCACCAGCAGAGGATGTGTGTGTCGAGTAGGAGACGCATTAGCGCCCCTCAAACTCGGCCAGGATGTGGTCCGGGAGGGGCGCGTCGAAGTCGTCGGCGATCCAGCCCTTTCCTTTGAGTGCTCCGAGCCCGGTGAGGCGTTTTTGCTTCTTATCGAGGGCGGTGAGGCGTGCCACGGGCTTTCCGGCGCGTGCGATGACCACGTCGGTGCCGGAGGAGGCAAGATCGACAAGCTTGGATAGTTGCGTCTTGGCCTCGTAGATGTTGACGGTTTGTACTGCGGAGCTCACGGTTGGCACTGCGGGCCTCCTTGACTTGACTAAGTCTAGTCTAGCATATCATGGCGTTTGACGGCACTGCTTTAACAAGGGGCGTGCTTGCGGCAGGGAAACCGAGCGGTCGGCACCGAGTCGCTGGGTCTCAAGATTTGCCAGCGGGTGTGGGGATTGGGTAGAAAGGGTTGTACGTTTGCAGGCATTGGTCGCTGCGCCGGAAGATGAAATCGTTGTCGGCAAGAGGCAAGTTGTGTGCGCAGGGTGCGACGACCGTGTGTAAGAAAGGGTGTGGACAGATTGGGCATTTCCGCGGGTTCGATGGGGAGTGAAGGAAGGCGAAGCGACGATGAGGAGCTGGAAGCTCCACTGATTCCGCATGGGCGGCTGATCCCGTTTCTGGTTGTAACACCACTGTTCTTTTTGTGGGCGATTCCGAACAATTTGACCGACTTTTTGATCCGGCAGTTCATGAAGTCGTTCGAGATCAACCGGTCGGGCGCGGCGCAACTGCAGATTGGGATCTTCGTCGGGTATTTCCTCATGGCGATCCCGGCTGGTCAGCTCATGCGCTACTTTGGTTACAAGGCGGGGCTGCTGACCGGGCTAATCCTGATGGGCAGCGGTTGCATGCTGTTCTGGCCGGCGGCGCATGCCGAGTCGTACCAGTTCTTTGTGGCGGCGCAGTTTGTAATCGGGTGCGGGCTCTCGTGTCTGGAAACGGGAGCGAACTCCTTTATTGCCCAACTTGGGCCGACGGCCTCGAGCGAGCGACGGCTGAACTTTTCGCAAGCGTTCAACCCGCTGGGGTCGATTACGGCGGGGCTGGTGGGGACAGTTTTCATCTTCAGCGGCGTGGAGTTAAGCGCGGCGGAGACGGCAGCGAAACGGACGGCGGGAACCATGCAGGCCTATCTGCACTCGGAGACGCTGCGGGTGGTGCCGACGTACCTGGTGCTGGGTTCGGTGGCGTTGCTGTGGGCGCTGATGGTGCTGATGACGAAGTTTCCCGACCTGGCCAAGGAGGATGTTTCGCGGGAGGATGCGGGGCCGCCACGTCCTGTGCGGCTGATGCAGAGGCACTTTGTGCTGGCGGTGCTGGCGCAGTTCCTGTATGTCGGCGCGCAGGTAGGGACGTGGAGTTACTTCATCCTGTATGTGAGGTCGGCGACAGGAGTGGGGGACAAGACCGCGGGTTACATGCTCACCGGGACGCTGGCGGCATTTGCGGTGGGGCGGTTCAGCTCGGCGTGGCTGATGAAGCATTTCCATGCGCGGAGGATGCTGGGTGCTTACGCGGTGGTGAATATGGCGCTGGGTCTGGTGGCTGTGACGCGGCCGGGCTGGGTGGGCGCTATGTGCCTGCTGACGACGAGTTTGTTCATGTCGATCATGTTCCCGACCATCTTTGCTCTGGGTCTGAAAGGCATGGGCGACAAGACGAAGACAGCGGGGTCGCTTCTGGTGATGGCGATTTTGGGCGGCGCGGCGCTGACCAAGGTGATGGGCGTGGTGGCGGATGCGAAGGGCTTGCAGGCGGCTTATTTGGTGCCGGTGGCTTGCTTTGCGGGAGTGGCGCTGTATGCGTGGTTCGGAGGGGAGCACAAGGCAGCGGAGTTAGGCGGTTAGCGGAGTTAGGCGGAGTCAGCAAGTAAGCGAGTTATAAAGTTAGCGAGTTAGCGAGTTAGCAAGTTAGCGAAACGGCCCCCCGAAAGCGGGGCCGTTTCTGTCAGCGGAGTTGGCAGAGTTAGTGAATTAGCGGGGTTCGGGGGTGGGATTTGATGCCTGCCGCCGAACCCCGCTTTGCTTTTATTCGGCTACTACGGGGTTGGTCAGGGAGCCGAGGCCTTCTACGGTGATGGTGACGGTTTCGCCGGGGCGGAGCCAGCGTTTGGGAGCGCGGCCGAGGCCTACGCCGTACGGTGTGCCGGTGGAGACTATGTCGCCGGGGAGAAGGGGAGTTATGGAGGAGAGATACTCGATCAGTTCGGGGATTTTGAAGATCAGCTCGCGGGTGTTGGAGCTTTGCAGGACTTCGCCGTCGATGGTGAGGCTGATCTGGAGGGCGTGGGGGTCGGGGATTTCGTCGGCGGTGACGATGGCGGGACCGAGGGGGCAGAAGGTGGGAAAGCTCTTGGACATGGACCACTGGGAGGTGGCGAATTGGACGTCGCGGGCGCTGACGTCGTTGACGATGGTGAAGCCGTAGACGTGGTCGCGCCAGGCAGAGGCGGGAATGCGGTAGCCTCCCTTGCCGATGACGAAGGCGAACTCGGCTTCATAGTCGGGCTGGGTGGAGTTGATGGGGAGGACGATGGGATCGCCGGGGCCGATGATGGCGGTAGGGAGCTTGAAGAAGACGACGGGGGTGGTGGGGATGACCATGCCGGACTCTTTGGCGTGATCGCGGTAGTTGAGGCCGATGGCAAATACGCGCGGCGGGTTGGAGAGCGGGGCATGGAGCCGGACCTGGCTGTGAGGATAGGCGGGATACGCGCCGCCGGGTGGGAGTGCCGTTAATCCAGCAGTGAATCCGCCCGTAATGACGGCGAGGGCGTCGGCGTAGCCGGCGGTGGCAAGGTCGATGACCAGATTGGGCTCTTCGAGCAGTGAACCGGGCCGGATGGCGCCATCGGCGGTAGAGAAGGAAACGAGTTTCATGCGGCCCTCCTGGGCGGATGCAAAAGAGTGGAAGAATTGCCGGCTCAGGCGGCGGTCCAGCCGCCGTCGATGGTGAAGAGGGAGCCGGTGATGAAGGCAGCCTCTTCTGAGGCGAGGTAGCGGACCATGGAGGCGACTTCTTCCGGCTGGCCGAGGCGGCCGATGGGCTGGCGGGCGCGGAGTTCGGCGCGGACTTCTTCCTTGTTGTGCTTGTGGAACTTTTCCAGATAGCCCTCGACGAAGGGGGTTTCGACGGTGCCGGGACAGATGGCGTTGACGCGCAAGGTCTTGGGGTACTCGACGGCGAGTTGGCGGGTCATGGCGATGATCGCGCCCTTGCTGGTGCAGTAGGCGAAGCGCTGCTTGATGCCGACCAGGCCGGCTACGGAGGCGATGTTGACGATGGCGCCGTGGGCGCTTTTCCCCTCTTCGGGTTGGTTTGCGAGGAGTAAAGGCAGAAAGGCGCGCGTGACGAGGTAGACGGCGCGGACGTTGACGTTGAGGAGGCGATCAAAGTCCTCCGGTGGGGTGGTTTCGATGGAGCCTACGTGGCCGATGCCGGCGTTGTTGACGAGAATGTCGAGGCGGGTGAGGCGGGATGCGGCGGCGGCGATGGAAGTGGGGCTGGTGACGTCCAGATGGAGGACCTGGGCGGAGACGAGGGAGTTGGCGAGGGCTTCGGCGGCGGGGAGGTTGATGTCGGCGATCCAGACGAAGGCGCCGGCGCGGACGAGTTCGCGGACGGTGGCTTGGCCGATGCCGCTTGCCGCCCCGGTGACCAGGGCGTGACGGTTGTCGAGGCGGAAGGGCTGGGGCGGGAGAGAGGCAGGAACGAGGTGGGTGGAGGCGTTCATGGTGGAGGCTCGCCGGATTTCATCGGGCAGGGGAAGTATACCCTGCTAACTTGCCGACCGGAGTTGTTCGCGGACCTGTGCCAGGACTTTCAGATAGGCGCGGGCGGTTTCGGTGATGATTTCGGGGGTTCCGGCGTCGATGGCGGCCAGGTTGACGAGGTCGCTGCCGACGCCGAGGGCGCGGGCTCCGGCGCGGAGGAAGCTCTCGGCGGTTTGGAGGGTCACGCCACCGGTGGGGATGAGCTTGAGGTGCGGGAAGGGGGCGAGAAGCGCCTTGAGGTAGCTGGCGCCGCCCACGGCGGAGCAGGGGAAGATCTTGACGTAGTCGGCGCCGGCGTTCCAGGCGGTGATGGCCTCAGTGGGGGTGAGCGCGCCGGGGATGGAGAGCTTATTTCTGGCTTTGGTCGCGGCGATTACCTCAGGATGCAGGCTGGGACTGACGACGAATTCGGCGCCGGCGTCGATGGTGGCCGCGGCCTGGTCGCCGGTGGTGACGGTGCCGGAGCCGAGCAGGAGCTGGCCGCCGTACTCGCGCTTGAGCTCGGCGAGCAACTCGATGGCGCCGGGGACGGTCATGGTGACTTCAACGACGGTGACGCCGCCGGCGATCATGGCCTGGACGACCGCATGGGCCTGAGCGGCATTGCGGGCGCGGAGGACGGGCATGAGGCCGGCGCGTTCGAGGATTTGTGCCGTGGTTTCGGGCATTTCTAGCTCCAGGCTGGAATTCTAATTCCTGGCTTGGGCAATTGGGGGAGGCAAGGGTCAGATTGCACTCCCTCAGGGGTTAAAGCCCGGGTCCCTTGTTGCTGGCGATGTACGAGCTAAAGGCCGGCTTCGGCTTCTTCCACGGTGGCGACGAGGGAGATGATGGTGTCCACTTTGGTCATCTTGAACAGTTCCAGGACGCGGGGGCTGACTCCGGCGACGATCAGCTTGACGCGTTTGTGCTCGCAGTGGACGTAGTAGTTCACGATGGCCCCCATGCCCGCCGAATCCATGTAGGGAACGCCGCTGAGGTCGAGGATGGAGACGCGGGGCAGATCGCCGCTGCGCAGATGTGGCTGCAAATCGAAGAGATTGCGCAGGGTGACCGGGCCAGTGAGTTGAAAGATCAGCGTGCCGGGCGCTTTGCCTTGCCTGCGTTCGATGGCGAGTGGGTCGTCGATGGCCATATTGGAATCAGTGTAAGGAATATGAACGCCGGTTGTTGTTACAGATGTGTGAATGTCGCGGGGCGGCCCGGGCTGCAGGCTTGCGCGGGCTTTGTGGATTCCCAGGTCAAAGAATCGAGACCTCTCGGCAAGCTCAGGGCATGATCCGGGGCACGCAGCGGTCTGGAGGACGCAAAAAAAGCGGCCTCGGAGGGGGAATCCATTCCGAGGCCGGATGAGTTGCGTGAGAGCCTATTGATGCAACGCTTACTTCTGCGTCTCGGCGGGCTGGTTGGCCACTTGCAGGTAGTTCTTCACGCTGAAGACGCCGGGGACGCCGTTGGCGCGGAGGAAGGCGGTGTCTTTGTCGGCCTGCGAGTCGACGACGCCATAGAGCTCGACGTGGCCGTTCTGCACCGAGATGCGAATGGTCTTGGCGGGGTCGATGGCGTACCTGTTGAGGGATGGGTAGCCGTAGACGGCGCGGGCCACGGCCATGCGCGTCTGGTCGTCCATGATGGAGACGGGATCGACTTCAATCTCGCCGACTACGTCCTTGACGCCGGGATAGGTGCTGACCAGCGCCAGGGCGGAGTCCTTGTCCACGTCTGTGCGGGCATGGCCGCCGAGGGTGACGACGCCGTTCTGGACGTTTACAGAGATGGCGTTGAAGACGTTGCCGTAGCCAACGCGATCATAGGTCAGCTTTTCCACCAATTTGGCTTGCAGTTCCTGGTCGGAGACTGTGGGGCCGGCGACTTCGATCAGGTTGCGGACAGCGTTGACGCCTTTGGCCTTGCGCACGCTCTTTTCGGCGTCGGCCTTGTACTCGAACAGGTCCACGGTTCCGGAAAGCGTGGCGATGCCGTTGTCCACGGTTACTTTCACGTTGCGATACTGCTTCTTGTTAAGGCGGGCCGCGGCGTCGGTGGCCACGGGGTTGTCGGCTTGCGCCTGGGCGGCTGCACCGGAGCCTGAAGCCGACGCCAAAGAAACCTGGGGAAGGCTCAGGAGCGCTCCGGCGAGCGTGGCCGCGAGCAGGGCGTTCCGGTTTTTACGCATCGTCCTTGTCATTGCGAAAAATCCTCCTTGTTGCTGGAACGAAGTTGTTGCGGCACCCGGCTCTGGGAGTTCGGTAGTCTCCCAGGGCTCAAAAACGAGACCTGGGAGCACCCGAAGGATGTTCTCAGGATTCAGAATCGAAACCTCAGACCTCCGGCCGGGTTGCCGTTCAGCGATATAGATGCGATTTTCAAAAAAAAGTTACGGGGCGGAAGCAGCCTCGAATCACCGCGATTCAGCGGAAGCGGCGAGTGGCTTTGAGAACCATGGAGAAGACGCCGGACTCGTCGCGGGCCACGAGCAGGGAGACATGGCGGTTGATGGCGACTTCGGCCTGCAGCAACTGCTGCCCCGTGGTGTCCACGTTGGTGGCGTAGGTGAGGGTAATGTCCCTGCCCAACTGCTCCTCGACGATAATGCGCGAGGTGGAGTTGCCCAGGGCGCCGATGTAGTTGGGGTCGACTTTGACGGAACCGGCGCCGAAGAGCTTTTGCACGCGGCTGCTGACGGTGTAATTGAGGGCGCCGCCGAGCAGGGCGTCGGTGGTGGGATTGGCGCCTGACTGCTCCTGCTGCTGGGTATAAAGGCGCTCCTGATTCGCAGTGCGGCCGAGGGCCAGCAGGGCGACGACGTCGGCTTCGGGGAGCGGGGGATCGCTGCGCCAGGTAACGGAAGGGTTTTGGAGCGTTCCGTGCAAGCCAAGGGTGATGTCGTAGTCCTCGACGCGGGCGGTAGCGTTGAGGTCGATGGAGGGTTCGATGCGGACCGGATTGGTAAAGGAGATGTCGCCGCGCTGAAGCTCGTAGCGGGTACCGGCGATCAGGGCGTTGCCCTCGGTGATGGAGACGCGGCCCAGCAGCGAGGGCGAGGCGACGGTGCCGCGCAGGCGCAGGTCCACATCGCCGGCCAGCTTGGCGTAGGCGTTCTGGAAGTTCAACTGCGGCGAGGAGACCAGGTGGACGTCGAGGCGGATGTGGTTGGACGGGGCGTCAGGGGGAGCGATGGTCTGGACGGCGTTGGCCTGCGTAGCCAGGGCGGCGACGTCCAGGTCGGGGCTGACGGAGAAGCGGGTGATGAGCACGTCGCCTGATAGCAGCAGGTTGTTCTGCGAGCCTTGCAGGTGGAGCGTGGTATCGGCCAGGGAGCTGACTCCCTGGGGATAGCGAATGCGGACGCCCTTGCCGGTGACCGAGAGGTCGGCGTAAAGGCCGTGCTGGTAAGCCAGGTAGCCGCCCACGCTGAGCAGGCCGCCGCCGCTCATGGCGGTAAGCGACTTGACCTCCAGGCGGTTCTGGCTGAACTCCAGTGTGCCGTGCAACTGGCTGAGGCCGTTGGGCACGTCTTCGAGGGATAGGGAGCCGTTCTGGAAGTCGATGCTGCCGCTCAGGCCGGGATCCTTCAAGGTGCCGTGGGCTTCGACCTGGAAGGTGGTGGTTCCGCCCGCGGTGAGGTCGGGATCGAGGGTCTCGGCGAGCTTTAGGTTGATGGAGCCGCTGGCCGCGAAGTCCAGTTTCTGCTTGTCCTTGAGCGCCAGAGTGCCCTGGGCGCGCAGGTCGGTCTGTTCGCCGGTCACATGGAGGGGGTCAAGCTTGACGAGCGCATTGGCCAGCGTGGCATGCACGCCGCCCTGGTTTTCAAGGCGAACGCCGGCCACGGTGAGGGCCAACTGATCGAGGCGGGCTTCGCCCCGCATCTCGACGGGGCGGGCCAGAGGTCCCTCGACGGTGACCGTGCCGGCCAGCGCGGACTCGCCAGTAAGGCCCTGGACGTGGGCCATCTTGAGCAGGGCGCCGATGTCGAAGCGGGAAAACGCGAGTTTGGCCTGGGTCGAATAGTCGCCGCTGAGCGCGGTCTGGCCGTTCAGGTCGACTTCCGCGCCCTCCAGCCGGGTGGTTGCGGCGTAGGTGACGGAGCGGTTGGCGGCGTGGGCGGCCAGCACCAGGTCGCCGAGGGATTCTCCGCCCAGGGCCAGATCGCTGAGGGTGGCGTGGGCCTCAAGACGCGGGTCGTCGAGCGTGCCGGAGCCGAGCACGGAAAAGCCCAGCTTGCCGGTGGCGCCCAGATCCTGGCTGCGCAAGCTCTCGATTTTGGCCACATCGATGCCGGCGCCCTTGGCGTCCACCTGGAAGCGGCGGGATTTGAGGTCATAACTGCCCGTGGCGGAGAGATTGCCGGCCGGCGCGCTGACGGCGACCGAGGCCAGCTTGAGCAGTTGGTTGGTCATGGTCCCCTGGGCACGGAGGCGCGTGACCGGCTCGCCGTAGACGGTGGCGCCGTCCAACTCGGCCCATCCGGAGCCGCCCAGGGCGTGGACGGGTCCGTCGACCTGAAGCTGCGCATCGACCGTGCCGGTGAGCCGCAGGTTCTGGCCGGTGAGAGGCAGCAGGTCGTCGAGGCCGATTTTGCCGGCGCGCAGGTGCAGATGGAGCACGGAGTTGGCGTCGAATTCGGGGGCTCGGCCAAGCGCCGCATCGAGCGAGCCGTCGAGAGCGATTTCGGCCTTGCCGCGGCGCAGCAGGCCGCGTGAAACGTCGATTCGCTCAGCCGCGTAGCTGCCGGTGGCCTCGACCGAATCCCAGCGTATGAATCTTGGCTGAACGACCTGCGGCTTGAGGGGCTTGCCCTTCAGGACGGGTTGGATGGGCAGCAACTCGATGGCCAGTTGCGTGGCCTTGAGGCTGCCCGCCAGGCGCGGATCGACGAGCGAGCCGGTCCATGTCCCATGGAGAAAATCAAGCTGTCCGGCCAGAGTGACCGGCAAGGCGGCGGCTCCGGTCTTGCCGTAGCGGTTCAAGCCCAGGTCGCGGAGCACGGCGTCGAATTCGTTGAGGTTGTGGGAATGGAAGTCGACGGCAAGTGCCGAGGGGCTGGTGAGCGGATAAGCGCCCAGGTGACCGTGGGCCCGCAACTGGCTGGCGGGGGTGATGATCTCGAGTTTGCGCAGATCGACGGCGCCGTCGCGCTGGGTGTAGGTGGCATCAACGGAGCCGTTGGCCGGAACTTCCCCGGCTATGCCCTGTGTGGAGGGACTGAGGTTGAGCGTTGCGGCGACGGTTATGGTCTGCTGATCGCCTTTGGACCAGCCAGCGGTGGCGAGACCGTTGATGCGGGCATCCAGGCCGAGGCGCTGAAAGGGCGCCTGGCCGACCATGTCGAGCAGGGTGTCGAGCGCAACGTCTTTGAACTGGGCCGTCACCTTGCCGTTGACCGGGATGGTGATGAGGTCGGGATGGGGTGGAGTTGCGGAAGCCCTGGGCCGAGGCGGGGGTCCGGTGGCGCGAACGACGGCCTGGCCTGCCGGTTTCAGAACTGCGGCTCCGGGGATGGCGGACAGCCATGGAGTCAGAGCGACCTCGCCTTCGAGTTGCCCGCCCTGGCGGAGGCGGGCAACTATGGAGGTGATGAGCAACTGCTTGGGATCGGCATGAATATGCGCGTCCAGCCGGATGCCGGTGGTCACGACTCCGGTTCCGATGTAGGAGCCGTCTTCGACGTGGATGCCGCCATCGGCGCGAAATTCTCCGGCTACTCCGGCGCCGTCGAGGTCCAGATGGGCGATGCCTTGCGGGGCAAAGGGATAGCCGAAAACCGGATCCAGCAGCGTCATATCCAGGTCCCCCACGACCCTGGCTTGCCAGCGGGGATGGGCAAAGTCCTGGAGGGTCCCGGAGATCTCCAGGGTTTGGTCTTTGGCGGCATGGGCACTGGAGGTGATGCGCAGGGAGCGGAGATAGGCCGCGGTGCGGGTCAGGTCCAACGTAGCCTGCAGGAAGCCGTGCACAGGTTGCGCCCTGCCCCGCGCGAGGTTCAGATCGGCGGCTCCGGCCTCGAGGCGGAAGCTCTCGATGCTCGCTGCCACGGCCGGAACGTAGCTCATGCGCAGGGAAACATCGTTGGCGTCGAAGTCGAGCAGAATGAAGCGGTCCTGGAAGTCGAAGGCAGCGGCGCGGTCTTCGTAGCGCAGGACGCCCTGCTGCACCGCGACGTGGCCGGCCTGGAGATCGAAGAGCGTGTCGAGGGCGGATTTGCTCTGTTTCCGGGGCTTGCGCGGCTGCGGCTGATTGGTCGAACCATCGGGGTAGACAATGAGGTGGAACGTGGGGTGGGAGACCTCAAGGTCGCGAAGCTGAATGTGCGGGCTCCAGAAACCGAACAAGTTGAAGCGAACGCGCACGCGCTCGGCCTGGGCGTAGGGCGCTTCGCCGGGGGCTTCGAGGCCATGAATGACCAACCCGGCCGCATCCGCCTCGAGATCGAGCAGACGCCAGTGAAAAGAGGCGATCTCAACGCGGCCGCCGGTAATCCGCTCCAGCTCGGCCACCATCCGCTTGCGGACGAACCCCTCGACGGCGGCGGAACTGGCCCAGAAATAGAGGGAGACCGGGGCCGCGGCCATCAGAAACACCAGGCAGAGCCCAAGCAGAAGGATCCAGCGCCGGCGGAGCCGGGGCGGGGGCGGCGGCTGGGGGGCGACGGGGAGAGTGGACTGGGACTCGCTCATGGACTTCCTTTTTCCTTGCCGTTCGGCGCGGCGGCAGCGGGGCCATTGAGAGGGACGTCCGGGGTTTCAGGGGTTTCCAGGGCCGGGTCAAGCACCTCGACCTCGCCCTGCTTGCGCAGGTTGGTGAGCCAATCGTCGAACAGAACATTCACCTGCTGCTGGAGCAGGATCTCCTCAATGCGCGGGGCCACTTTGTCGAGTGGCGGAATGTCTTCGCCTTTGGCGTACTGGGGCAGCAGGGTTTGGCGGTAATAGGTTTCGATCTGCTGCGGGGTGATGCGAATGCCCTGGCGGAAGCGCTGCTCGATGAAGCGAAGAATCTCAACCCGGTAGCGGAGAGAAGTTTCGACCCGCTCTTCGGTGAGGCCGTGGGCGGCCAGGAAAGCCTTCCAACCGGCGTCGGAGGCGCAGTTCTGGCGGATGCAGGCGGGGAGTTCCTTGCGGAGTTCCGCGAGGCGGGCATTCACTTCGGCCTGCGAGGGGTCGGTGGCCTGCGCGTCTTGCTGGCGAATCTGCTGCTGGATGAGGGCGCGGCCGATCAACTGATCGAGGGCGCGCTTGCGGGTAAGAACGCCGAGGCCGCCCCTGCCGGGGTCCAAAACCGAGAGACGGATCTCGTCGTCGAGGTCGCTGGAGAGGATGGCCTGGTTGTTGACCACGGCGACCACGCGGTCGAGGACCACAGGGGCAGCGGGCTGAGTTGTCTGAGGCGAAGCATGTGCTAAACCGGCTGCGGCCAGGCACACGAACAGTGTCCGCAGGCAGGCAGGTGCGAAGGTTCTCTTGATAAACGGCGCGCCGGTCGAGGATGGTGCCCCATCCTTGCGACAGAAAGAAGTCGCAAGGATGGGGCGCCCAGGGATTTCGGGCGTGGGCAGGGTCTTGAGCCGGATTGCGGAGCGGATACTCATCAGAAGGTTTGCCCCAGGCTGAAGAAAAAGTTGAAGTGGCTGGCCTCGCCCACAGTGGGCGCGGCGGTGGGATTGGAGTAGTTGTAGATCACCGGGAAGATGGGCGTATTCAGGTTATAGCTGAAGTCCAGGCGGATGGGCCCGGCCGGCGTGTGGTAGCGCAAACCGGCTCCGATGGCGTGGGAGAAGTAGTTAAAGCTGCACTCCCCCTGCCAGCCGGTGGAGGTCACGGGGCCGGGTGGGGGTTGATCGGGTTTGGCGGGGACGGTAGGGTTTTTGCAGGTGTCGCGGTCCGGCTGGCGAATCCGCAGGGCGCTGGCCCAGGCGTCGGAAGCGTTGGCAAAGACGTTGCCCATATCGTGGAAGAGCACCAGGCTGAACGCGTCGCCGAAAAAGGGCAGCGTGGGCGGGGGCAGGCGCAATTCGGTGCTGTTGATCAGGGCGCCCGCGCCGCCGATGGGGTAACCGGTCTCAGGATCGCGGGGTCCGGCGGCATTGATGGAAAAGCCGCGCAGCGAGGTGGCTCCTCCGGCGTAGAGCCGCTCGGGGAGGGGAATCAGCTCCTGCTGGGGAGTGCCGAAGGCGCGCTCCTGACCGTAGCGGGTGTTGCGGGCCAGCACGAAGCGGCCCTTGTCGAAGCTGTAATAGCTGGAATTCGAGACGTCGAGGCGGTTGAAACTGGGCTGGGCGCCAAAGGCTTTATCGGCGAGGAACTCCTGGAAGCTGGTGTAGGTGCCGCGGCGTGCGTCGAGGATCGAGTCGCGGGTATCGCGAATCCAGGTGAGCGCCGGGCCCCCGACGCGCACCGCGGTGGACTCCTGCGCGATCTCGCCGGGGGAGACCTGGAGGCTGTTGGCCTGCACCTTGACGCGGCGGAAGTTGAATTCATAGACGAAGGTGTTGGCTTTGGAGAGGACGGACCCCGGCGAGTTGAAATGCTCGGTCCAGCGCACCCCGGTTTGCAGCCTGGAGGCCACGTAGGTGGTCACATCCAGGCTGTTGGCGTAGCCGCCGGAAAAGGTCAGGCCGAAGTTGCGGTTGCCTTCAAAGTGCGGGTTCTGGAAGAAAAGGTCGATCTTCTGCTCCAGCAACCCGTAGGTGACCTGCAGCGAAGCCGACTGTTCCCGGCCGAAGAGGTTGTTGCGGGTAATGTCGGCAAGCACGCGGGGGCTGACTCCGGTCTTGCCCTGCGCATTGCAAGGGGCTCCGCTGACGATGATGAAGCCGCAGTTAAAATGCGGGGTTCCCGTCTGGGCCTCGAACCCGCCGCCGTACGTGAGCGCCCAGCGCCGCGCTTCCACTGTCTGCAGCAGAACCGTCTTTTCTGCATCGCCGCCGGTGGGATTCTCGACCGCCGTGTCTACTTCATTGAAGAGAGCGAACTCGTAGAGATTGCGCTGCGTCTCGGTGAGCGCGGTTTCGTTCAGCGGGTCGCCCGCATGCAGCGTGATGGCCCGCGCCACGGTATCGGGACGCGTGTAGTGCAGCCCGGTGAGCAGCACCTTGCGCACAAAGATCTGCTGCCCCTCGGTGATGTGGAAGACCACGTCTACCTTGCTTGCATCCCCCGCCTCAACCTGCTGGGCCACATCCACCCGCACCTGGTCGAAACCGCGGCTCCGGTAGTCGGTCAACAGCGCGTCCCGGTCCCCGGCCAGGTTCTGAGGAGAAAGCAGCTGGCCTGCCGTGGTGTTCAGCAGGGGAGCCAGCTTGGCGGCATCCACGTGCCTGGTTCCCTCGATGCGCACCGCGCCCACCCGCGTTTGTTCCCCTTCCTCGATCCGGTAGACTACGCCGAGCGGGGCGGCGCCCCGCCCCAGCGACGAAGTGGGCGCCGGGAACCGGGTGCCGGGGTACCCTCCAGGGTCGGGGCGCGGTGGGGCATCGCCGGGGACCCCGTTTCCGGCCTGCGCGCCGGCTTTCGCAGCAGTTGTACTGGTTGGTGTCGCACGGCTGTCCGTCGCGACGGTTTCAGGGGTGCTGGTCTCGGGGTTGATCTTCACTTTGGAGAAGCCGTTGTTCTGATAGACGGCCTGCAAGGCGCTCACGTCGGCGGAGACCAGGGCCTGGCTGTAGGCGCCATGGCGGTCGAGGGTATCGGCGGCATGAACGCTCAACAATTGCTTGAGCGTGGCGGCGTTGAAGTAACGGTTTCCGGCCACCGAAACCTGTTCCACGCGGCGCCGCGGCCCCAGCAGCACCTTGTAAAGAATCACCACCTGCTCGGCGCTGGCGGCTTGCTGCTCGTGATCCACCTTCACGTCAAAGTACCCCAGGCGCTGGTAGTAATCGCGGAGGCGGCGATTGCCCTCGTTGAGCAGGTCCTCATCGACGGTGCCCTCTTCGAAGATGGGAATCACATGCTTGATGCGCTCCTGTGTGAGGCCGGCGCCCTGGACCAGCACTTTGACCTGGGGGCCTTTGCTGGCGGAAAAGTGGAAGTTGGTTCTCTTGGTATCGGCGACGTACTGCTCGGACTCGAGTTTGATTTCGGCTTCCAGGCGCTCCTGGCGCTGGAAGTGCTTGAGAACGCCGGCCAAGGCGCGGTTGACGGTGTCGTGGTCCACGCGCGCGCCGTTTCTGAGGTGGGCATAGTGGCGGAATTCGTCCGCGCTCATCCCGGAGTCGCCCGTAACCTGGACGGTGCCGATGCGCGCCTGCGGGCCGCTGACCACAAGAAAGGCGATATCGACCAATTGTTCATCGGGGCGCGGGGTCAGGGATGGGGTAATCACTGGTTCATGGAAGCCGTTTTCGGCCAGCGTTTGGCGCATCTGTTCGAGCGCCTGGGCCATTTTGGCGGGGGTAAAGCGGGTGCCCGCAGCGAGCTGGCCGGCGCGCTGAAGCTGTGCATTCACGTTGGCGCCCTTGGCCCCGTCCACGCTGACGGCTCCGATAAAGGTGCGCGGCGTCCCGCGGAAGACGAGGGCCACGCCGTCCTCGAAGGGCGATCCCTCCACCTCGATGGTCTCCCAGAGGCCGGTCGAAAAGAGCTGGCGCAGGCTCTTCTTCAGGTATTCGGGGTTGAGCGGCGCCCCCTCGGCCTGGGCAAGATCGCCGGTGACCGGGGCAAGCCGGGCGGCGTCAACACCCTCAAATGAGATGCGGCGCACCGGCAGACCATTCCACTTGGCCAGGGAGCCGGCATCGGGCTCGGGGGACGCCTGGGTTGCCGGCAAGCCTGTGGAATTCATGACAGCGGCCGGTGCGGCGGCCGGGCCGGCTGGGACCTGGGCTGCGTTCTGGCTCCAGCCGGCGATTCCTCCGCAGATTCCGAAGGCAAGACCGGAAGCGAGCAAAACGCCAAGCCGAACCAGCCCGGCGGCGAGGATCCGTCCCCTCAGCCCGGGGAGCAAAAATCGCTCGCCGCGCCCTACCCCGCCCCGGCCCTGGAGAGTGCCCCGGCGCCCGGTACCCGGCGCCCGCCCGAGTTGCCGTGCCCCACCCCGCCCCGACCCTGGAGGGTGCCCTGGCTCCCGGTACCCGGCGCCCGTCCGGCGATGGCCGCAAAACCCCGACGGCTTTGTCCTCAAAATCATCACTCTTCCAATAATGCGGGGAACCAGCCTGCAGTTGTCCGTTGCCGGAGATCCTTGACCACCGATCGCCGGCCGCTCTTCCCTAAACCCTTTCCCTTATACTAAATCGAGGAAAGAAGCCCCGGCGCAGCAGCACAGGATTGCAGAGCGATCCCCGAGGAAGCGCATGCCCCAATCGAGGTTCCCGACGCGGCCGCCCGATCCGTCACTCCACCCGCCAGGCGGGGGAATGGCGCCTCAGGTCCCGGACTCACCCCCGGCGCCGATTGCGTCCGCGGTTTCATCCCATGCCGTCGAGGCCGATGCGCTTACTCGTGCCCAGGCCGGCGACCACCAGGCCTTCGCCCAGCTTTACTCCTTGCACAAAAGGCGCATCTATTCTTTATGCCTGCGCATGGTGGGCAATATTGCGGCAGCCGAAGATCTGACCCAGGAAGCATTTCTTCAGTTGCACCGCAAGATCGCCACCTTTCGCGGCGACTCGGCCTTTTCTACGTGGCTTCACCGCCTGGCCGTCAATGTTGTTTTGATGCATCTGCGCAGGAAGGGCTTGCAGGTGATTTCACTGGATGAAGCGATGGAACCGGCTGCCGAAGAGCGGCCCGGACGCAACTTTGGCGCTCCCGATCTGACCCTCGCCGGCACCATCGACCGGCTGGCCCTGCAGCGCGCCATCGACAATCTGCCGGCCGGCTATCGCATCATCTTTGTCCTGCACGACATCGAGGGCTATGAACATAATGAGATAGCCTCCATGCTGGATTGTTCGATCGGCAACAGCAAGTCGCAGTTGCACAAGGCGCGGCTGAAACTGCGGGACGCCCTGCGCGGCTTTCCGCGCAAGGAGGAGCGGCGATGACCGATGACCGCAAGAATCTGAGCTGCGCCGCATTCCAGGCCCAGTTGCCGGAGTTGATCGGTTCCGGGGAGAATGTCGCCGCCCATCCGCATTTCCAGAGCTGCGAGCTTTGCCGCGCTCTGCTGGCCGATCTGGAGACCATTGCCGAGGCCGCCCGGCAGTTGTTTCCCATCGTGGAGCCGCCGGACGAATTGTGGGAACAGATCGAATCGGCGATCAAGAACGAGGATGGCAGAACCGATTCCGGACCGACCGGCCAGGATTGACGGATTCTGCTCCTCTGAACTGATCGCAAGGGTCTCGCCCAGGAGCCCGGCGTCTCGCCTAAAAACTCCAGGCTTTGCCCAAAAACTGCCAACGGGCGGATCCCCGGACCGCGAGATCAAGGCGCGCGTGAATGCTTATCAACTGGTAGTTGACGAGTAGCCGGTAATACGTCCGGGATGCACCAATCATTCGGAGCTTCATTGAGCAGCGCGAGAGAATCGGACCACAAGGCCGAGTAAAAGCAGGAGAGCGGCGATGAGTTCACACAGCACCCACATGGGAACGGAGCGATCATTCAATCCAACCCAAGACGCACGACCGAAGAAGCATCCGGCCAATCCGAACCCCGCTCCAAGGAAAATGAGCACGGACCCGAGAATTCGCATAAATTCTCGTCTCCCCTTGATCTTGTAATTCTCGTCGGCAAACCGACCTGCAACCGTACCTTTTCTTCTCAATCTCGACACGAAGCATATACCGCCGGAGCTCCGGTTGTGTAGTCGCCCATCCTTCCCAAACTCGACCCCGGAAGGCCAAAAAAGGGGTTCTGTCCGGTTGGCCGGTCATACACCAACTTGGATTCGTATGGGATCATTGGCCGGTTCGTACTATGTCAAACTCGTCGGATTCCGCGTAGTCCATCGCAGGCATTTTGGTGGCTTCATGTGTTCGGAGTAAGACATCTTCACGGGCCTGCCATGCTTTCGCTCCCCCGAAGTAGCCGATGCGAATCTTGTTCTTTCCTTCCAACGTGATTGAACCTGAGATTCGAGCAGTCCCAGGCACCCAGTAGGCTGCAGGATTAGAGAGTTCCTCGTCGAGCGTGATCGATTCTCCTGGCCTAACGATCTTTGCTTTTCCGGAAGGGACGTCGTAGTATTTCGTGATCTTTACCCAGTTGCCACCTGCTGAGCGATGAAGCAATTGAAATGTTTGCATGTAGGTAGCTTCAGGAATCTCAACGCATGGAAAGTAAGCTTCCGTGTCTCCCTCGTTCTTTAGTGTGTAACGAATCGCGATGCGATCAGAGCCTCGTCGGGAGACTTGGATCGCGAGAATCACCAAGGCAGGTTTGACAGGCGTTTTCGTTTGGCTGATCCCGCCCATAGAGACGACACAACACGACAGGGCAATCCAAGCGGCGGCCTTCCCGGCGAAAGTCATGGCGTTCACTCCGGCACAGACTGAGAGGACGATTCGCACCTATTGTAGTTCGGGCCTATTTCGCCGGGGCCCTGAAAACGACGACCCATTGGCCTTCGAGAAGTGCTCCGAATTGGGGCTCTGCCCGGTTTGTCGGCAAACCGTCAGTTACCTTCCAGTAACCCCCGGTGATTCCGGCAGAATTCCGGCAAATCCGCTAAATTCGGCTTTTGCCCAAAAGGCCGGCCAAGAATCCCGTTCTTGGGGCAAAGCCGATTGCAAGCGGTTGCGAAGTTCTGAATCAGACTCGGTCCCTGAGCGGGAGCCTAAGCTTCACTCCGGCAAAATCATCATTGGGCCGGCCGGCTCCCCTCACCTTCCAATCGCTTTGGCCGATACACCTTTCGAGCAATTGTGCATCCAAGTTGGCAGCGGGTCGCGCGTTTGCGGGCGCCGCGTGGTGTGAGCGGACACGGGGCCGGCGGCGCGGCGCGGAAAGGGAACCCGGTCCTGCCCCAGACCGTATTGGTGGAGGCAAGCGCGGGCAAGAGAAGCAAGCCGGGATTGCCAGAAGGAGGAGATTCCTGAAACTTTTTGAAGTCTGCGCTGTCTAATGAAGGAAACCTGATACGAGGACACTCAATGCCGAACCAGCCTACGATTCCCGGCCCCACCAAGAGCCTATCCGGACAGAAAAGCTCCGGAGTGCGCAGGATTCCCGTGCTTCCGGTGCGGGATACCGTGCTTTTTCCCCATGCCGTGCTGCCGTTGACGGTGGGCAGAGAGAGCTCCATCCAGTTGATCGAGTCGCTGGGCGAGGAGCGGACGATTGTGGTGGCGGCGCAGATTGAGCCGCGGCTGGACTCGCCCAAGCCTGGCGATATGCACAAGGTGGGGACGCTGGCCACGGTGCACAAGGTTGTGCGCATGCCCAACCAGAGCCGTTTCGTCTTTACCGAGGGGGTGGAGCGGGTGCGGCTGGTGAGGTATAGCCAGACCGAGCCCTTCATGGTGGCGGAAGTGGAGACGCTGGTGGACGAGGCGCCGGCGGCCACGTCGGGCGTGGAAGCGCTGGTGCGCAACGTGATTGGGCAATTCCAGCAGATTGTGGCCGAGTCGCAGACGCTCTCCGATGAGTTGCGAACCATTGCCGCGAACATCGACGAGCCCAGCCGGCTGGTGGATTTTGTGGCCTCGTCGCTGCCCTTCCTGACCACCGACGACAAGCAGTTGCTGCTGGAGACGGCCAGCATCGTGGAGCGCCTGGAGCAGTTGAACAAGCACCTGGCCAAGGAAATCGAGGTGCAGCAGTTGCGCGCCAAGATCCAGACCGAGGTGCAGGACCAGGTGCAGCAGTCGCAGCGCGACTACTATCTGCGCGAGCAGCTCAAAGCCATCCAGAAGGAACTGGGCGATGTGGACGAAGGGCAGCGCGAGATCGAAGATCTGCGCCAGAAGATCGACGCCGCGGGAATGCCGGAGGACGTGAAGAAGGAGGCGCTGAAGGAACTCGCGCGGCTGTCGCGGATGTCTCCCATGGCGGCCGACTACTCGCTCACCCGCAACTACATTGAGTGGCTCGCCATTCTGCCGTGGGCAAAGAGCTCGGGAGTCAAGATCGATATCGGCAAGGCCAAGGAGATTCTGGACCAAGACCACTACGAGCTGAAGAAGGTGAAAGACCGCATCCTGGACTACCTGAGCGTTAAGGAACTGAAGCCGGATATGAAGGGTCCAATCCTGTGCTTTGTGGGGCCGCCGGGGGTGGGCAAGACCAGCCTGGGGCGGTCCATTGCGCGAGCCCTGGGGCGCAAGTTTCAGCGCATTTCGCTGGGCGGCATGCACGACGAGGCGGAGATTCGCGGCCATCGGCGGACCTACATCGGCGCGCTTCCGGGGCAGATCATCCAATGCATCCGCCGTGCCGAGGTCAACGACCCGGTGATCATGCTGGACGAGGTGGACAAGCTGGGAAGAGATTTCCGCGGCGATCCGGCCTCGGCGCTGCTGGAGACCCTGGACCCGGAGCAGAACAACACGTTCCGCGACAACTACCTGGACGTGCCGTTCGATTTATCCAAGGTGCTGTTCATCTGCACGGCGAACATTCTGGACCCGGTTCCGCCGCCTCTGCTGGACAGGATGGAGCTGATCTTCCTGCAGGGCTACAGCGAAGAGGAGAAGCTGCACATTGCCAATCGCTACCTGATTCCGCGGCAGATCAAGGAGAACGGGATTACGCCGGAGCAGATCGAGTTTCCCGAGGACGCGGTGCGCTGGGTGACGCGCCACTACACGCGCGAAGCCGGGGTGCGCAAGCTGGAGCAGGTTCTGGGGACGGTGTGCCGCAAGCAGGCGCGGCGAGTAGTCGAGGGCAAGACGGAAAAGCTGGTGGTGACGCGCGATGTGCTCAAGGAGTTTCTGGGCGGCATCCAGGTGCGCGTGGAGACCGAAGTCTCAGAGCGCGTGAAGCGGCCGGGCGTGGCCGTGGGGCTGGCCTGGACGCCGGCCGGCGGCGACATTCTCTTCATCGAGGCCAACAAGATGAAGGGCAAGGGCGGCTTTACCATGACCGGGCAGATCGGCGAGGTGATGCAGGAGTCGATGCAGGCGGCGCTGACCTGGGTGCGGTCGAACGCCGCTTCGCTGGGGCTGGCCGAGGACTTTACCAAGGATATCGATCTGCACATTCACGTGCCGGCGGGAGCGATACCGAAGGACGGTCCCTCGGCCGGCGTGACCATGGCCACAGTGCTGGC
>JBEKZJ010000160.1:0-11847 GCA_049509995.1 Occallatibacter sp.
GTCGGGATTTTGCTCCAGGGATCCGCCATTTGGTTCCTCTGGTCGCGGTCTCTGGCGTGGCCCCTCATGTGGCCTGCGGATAAGAGCCTGGTCTATCTCATTGCGCTCGTCTTCTACGCCGTTGGCGCCGCGCTGATGAACGCGATGCTGACTTCGGAGTTTGTTCGCAAGACCCAACTTGAATCCGACCAGATTGCTGCACGCCAGATACAGCAGACGCTCACCCCGACTAAAGTCGATGAGCTGCCGGGCTATGAGGTGGAGACCTTCTACAGACCCTTACGCGACGTGGGCGGCGACTACTTTGATGTTATCGAGCTTGGGGGCAAGCGAACGCTTTTCGCGGTAGCGGATGTGTCCGGAAAAGGCATGCCGGCGGCGCTGCTGGCGGCAAACATACAAGCCCTGGTTCGAAGCATCGCAGGTACCGGTGCAGATCCCCTGGCCTTGGCCGGGCAGATTAACAGACATCTGAGCCGATATACCCCCATCGACCGTTTCGCCACGGCTGTGTTTGTTGAGTTGAATCGCGACACCGGAGAATTGATCTACGTAAACGCCGGCCACAACGCCCCGATTGTTTTCGGCTCCGGATCTCAAAGATCGTTGGAAGCCACCGGGATGCCTCTTGGACTATTTCCCGAAGCGGCCTATACAGCCAACACAGCTCATCTTCCTCCTGGCGGCGCCCTCCTTCTTTTCGCCGACGGACTTCCCGATTCGATCTCCGGGGAGAATGCAGAAGACCGTTTGCGCGATGCTTTGGCGGATGAATCGGGAAAAACGATGCAAATTCTGAAATCGTTGGTCGACCCACATTTCAATGAGGATGATGTCACCATCTTGCTCGTGAAACGTAATGCGGATGTTGCTTTCCCCGGCAGCCTCGGATAACCACGCTGCACACAGCAACCAGGGCAAAGACCAGCACCGACCAGCCGGCGCGCAGGCCACCGCTGCCCATGAAGACCCAGCGCAGTGCGCGCATCATGCGTGCACCCGTCGTCAGGCCCGAAGATTCAGGCGCAAGAGATTCGGCTGTCGGGAGCCCGTGTGTGGTCTTTGTTGCGGCAGCGTTCTCTGACGGCGACAGATCCTGCAAACTTGGCTGATTCTCCTGATCCATCGGGCCTCCCTGGAACGAAATGCGGCTATCCTGTGCACTGAATTGCACTGATCGAAAGTTGCTCTTAGGGCCACCGGTTTGAATCGGCATCTTTCCTTCGGCGTTGATTCGTTCGAATTGTACTGCTCCTGTGCGGCCCGGCTAGTCCAAGACTCCCTTCGTGGCTAAAAGGCCAGGCCGGTTCCGCGCCATTCTGTACTCGGATACGCGAACAAGCTATCGGGATGTTCCACCTCAGTTGATGAAAATAGGGGCGTCCGGCGAATTGAGCCCTTAATTACATAACTCAGCGATTTTGCATCCGGTAACCTGATTGGCTGCCTCAGTTATCGCCCCATGCTCTTCATTTGCCTCCTGTTTGGACGCATAAATGCAAAGGGTTGCGCCACTCGTCGTGGTGAAACAGGCTCGCTGTGTCTGGGCAAGTCACCGGATGAACGCTGCGTTGTGACTCAGCGCACAGACGCCCCACTACACCGGAAGCATGATCGCCGCATTCAGTGTCCCAGCAAAAGAAGAGAACGGTCATCATGTCCCCTGAAGCTCCCAACCAACCCAGCTTCCTTCGCCCCAGTCTTAGCCGGGTGCCCTGGAGCCGGTTCACGGTTGCGCCCTGGCTTCTCTCGCTCGGCGTGTTGGCGATTCTGGCTGCCGCACGCTACTACGCCGTCCTCGGCCCACCGCGGGCCCGCATCCTGTTTCTGCTTCACTGCCTGGTGATGTGGGCCTTGCCGTTCATCCTCCTCACACCTCTCGGGCGGCGGAAAATTGGCCTCAGCAAAAAGGGCAATACCGCGCCCGCACTGGCCTTCAGCGCACTGGCCGGGGCAGGCTGCGGCCTCGCCGTCTTCGCCATCGGTATGGCGCTTTACGGCGCCTCGCCGGACAACTGGAACCTCAGCATCCGCGACAGCTTCCGCATGAGTGAGATGCTCGCCGTGATGCCCCCAGCCGCCGCCTTCGCCGTCATCGCCCTGCCGGCCCTGATCCTCACCCCTATCGGCGAGGAGATACTCTTCCGTGGCCTCATCCAGCAGGCTTTTACGAGCCGCTGGAATGCCACCCTCGCTACCCTGGTCAACGGATTAAGCTTCGGCCTGATGCACCTCCATGTGCATGGACTCTGGCAGGACGCTGCGGGCTTCCATCTCCGCATTGTCTCCGGCACACTTATGGTCCTGCTTCTGGCTGGGGCAAGCGCCGTCTTCACGCTCTGCCGCCTGCGTACTGGTTCCTTGTGGATGGCCATGATTGCCCACGCCGCCTGCAACCTGGCCATGATCGCCGCTGTCTTCTTCCACTACCTTCACTGATCCCCAATTTAATTCCCTCAAGAAAGGAAACACACTCAGGACTGCAGATCGAGCCGTCCAGCGAGGCATAGTCATATTGATCCTCCAGCAACGTGCTTCCCGTCACTGTACCGTCAAGATGCGGGCGATAAAATGCGTCTCAATCAGGCAGCAAGGCGCGGAGCAGGCCTGATCCTCAATGTCAGTAACGTCTTCAGAGCATGATTGGCCGCTTCGGCGGCGGCGCGGTCGATCGGCAGGCGATCATTTCATCGCCATCGGAGAGCTGAGCGGGAGATCGCAATCATGAAGCAGGATGTCAAGAAGATCGTGGTCGTTGGCGGCGGGATCGCAGGGCTTTGCGCCGCGGTCTATGCGCAAGAATGCGGTTATCAGGCCGAAGTTCTGGAAATGCACGACATTGCGGGAGGGTTGGCGACTAGCTGGCGCAGGGGCCACTACACGTTTGAGACCTGTCTCCATTGGTTGTACGGCTCCAATCCCAGCAGTCCCATGCACTCGCAATGGCTCGAGGTATGTGACGTCGATAAGCTGACGTTCGTGAATCAGGAGGAGTTTGGGCGCGTCGAAAGGGAAAACGGCGACTCCCTGGGCATCTACACAAACGTCGACCGCCTGGAGAAAGAGCTGCTGAAACGCGCGCCGCAGAACGCACCGGCGATACGCGGCTTCACTTCCGCTATTCGAAGATTGGGAAAATTCAAAATGCCCGACCCGAGCGCTGGATGGGCTGCGAACCTGTCGACGCTTCTGCGCAACGTACCCTGCCTTCCGTTGCTGCGGGAGCTAATGCGCATGAGCTGCAAGGAGTACGGCGAGAGATTCACCGACCCGTTGCTGAAGAGTGTCTTCGGTGACGGCGAGATGGGACAGCTATCGGCCATCGCGTTGTTTTTCTCTCTCGCGTGGATGAATCAGCACGATGCAGCCTATGCGATCGGAGGAGCGCAGGCCTTGATTCGGCTCATCGAAGAGAGGCTTGCCAGCCTGGGCGGACACGTGCGTTTCGGAGCCAGGGTCGAACGCATCCTGGTGGAAGATAACGCTGCAATTGGGGTTCAGCTAGCTGGCGGAGAGGCCATTGCGGCCGACTGGGTGATCTCCGCTGCGGACGGTCACGCCACCATCTACGATCTTCTCGGCGGCAAGTACACCGACAAAACGACAAAGAAAACCTATGACAAGATGCAGACCTTCCCCTCCTATCTGCAGGTCTCTTTGGGAGTGGCGATGGACCTGGCCGGGCAGCCTGTGAGTGTAACCCGGCTTCTTGATTCGCCGCTCCATGTAGACCCAGGCACCGAGCTGAACCAGGCCGCATTCCGCATCTTCAACTTCGACCCGACATTTGCACCCGCAGGCAAAACTGCGGTCACATGTTTTCTTCCAACGCGCAATTTTGAGTATTGGGTCCAGCTGCAACTACACAATCCTGATGGCTATCGTGCGGAGAAAGATCGCATCGCCGAGGCGGTGATCGCCATCCTGGAAAAGAAGATTCCGGGTCTCCGTCAAGCGATCGAGGTGACCGACGTCTCAACGCCCGCCACCATCATCCGCTATACGGGCAATTGGAAGGGGAGCATGGAAGGCTGGTTCATCAGTCCCGGCACCAGTTTCAGGCCATTGCCCAACACGCTGCCCGGCTTGCGGCAGTTCATGATGGTGGGTCAATGGATCATGCCCGGGGGTGGGCTGCCGTCAGGACCGATGACGGCGCGGCCGGCCATTCAAGCGATATGCAAGCGGGATCGGGTGCCGTTTACACCCCGGCGGAACGAGATCGTGAAATCTGGCTGGACCTCCGATTCAGGCCCGGGAACGGACACAACTGTCCGTTTGTGAACAGTTGGTCTCGCTTCCGAACATGCCCAGCGTGCGCGACTTGCATCTTGAACGGCCTAAGCGATTGACAATGAACGTCTAAGCGCCCGAGCGGTTTGGCCGCAGGAATGCATCTGGTACGGGTACATTCCAAACGGAAAAACTCCAGCAAGTTCGGAGGCTTTCATGCATACGGTAATTCAGGATCTGCGTTATGCTTTCCGGCAGTTGCGCCAGTCGCCGGGATTCACGATTGCGGCGCTGCTCACGCTGTCCATCGGTATCGGCGCCAATACAGCCAGCTTCAGCATCATGGACGCGGTGATTCTGCATCCGCTGACGGTGCCGGACCTGGACCACGTACTGACTGTCCAGGAGCAGCAGGATCGCGGCGATCTGAGGCATGTGGCCCTGGCCAACTATGAGGACTGGAACCGCCTGAACCGGTCCTTTGAAGAGCTGGCCGTACACCGCTCCGCCGACATGGCCTTGACCGGAGCCGGCGATGCCGAGCACGTGCAGGCGGAATATGCATCGCCAGGCTTTTTCAGCGTAATGCGGGCTAACCCGTTGCTGGGCCGGGTCTTTGACCAAAGCGAAACGCAACCCGGCCGGAACAGCGTAGCCGTGCTGAGCTGCTACTTCTGGCAGCATCATTTCGGCGCCGACGCCGGGGTCCTGGGCCGGCAGATCGAGCTGGACCAGCATGCCTACACCATCATCGGCGTGGTGCCCAGTTCGCTGCAATATCCGCCCAGTACCGATCTTTTCATTCCCCTTGCGCCGGAACCCGCGCAGCTCGGCAACCGTAGCGCGCACGATTATCTGGTCCTGGGCCGGCTGCGCAAGGGAGTTACGCCTGCCCAGGCGCAGGCGGAGATGCACGTCATCGCGGAGCGCCTGTCGCGAAGCTATCCAGCCACCAACCAGGGTTGGCAAGTGAAGCTTGTGCCTCTGCTGGATGACATCAACGGCTTTTACGCGCCGTTCTTTTTCAGCATGATGCAGGGCGCCACGCTCTTTGTGCTGCTGGTCGTCTGCGCCAACGTGGCCAACCTGCAACTTGCGCGCGGCATTGCGCGGCGGCCGGAGATTGCCATGCGCACGGCGCTGGGGGCGGGGCGGATTCGGATCGTGCGGCAATTGCTCACCGAGAATATTCTGCTGGGGCTGGTTGGTGGGGCCGGCGGGCTCCTGTTTGCCCAGTTCTACATGCGAATTTCCATCCTCTCCCTGCCGCGGGAGGTGGGCCGTTTTATCGCCGGATGGTCCAACATCAGGCTGAATCAACACGCCCTGCTGTTGTCTCTCATTCTGTCCGTGGGTGCAGGCGCAATCTCAGGCTTTTGGCCGGCACTGGCCGCCTTGCGCGTGAACCTCGTGGACCAATTGAAATCCGGCTCGCGCGCCATCGCGGGCGCCGGGCGCAGCCGCTGGTTGAGACACGTCTTCGCGGTCTCCCAGGTCGCGCTTGCCGTGGTACTGGTGATTGGCGCTGCGCTGATGTCCAGAGGCTTGGTGGGGATGCTGCATTCCGCCGACCGCTACGATCCCAGCCGGATGCTCTTCTTCAATGTTCATCTGCCAGCCGCGCGCTACGATACGCCCGAGAAACTGGCCGCATGGCAGAACGCCAGCCTTGAAAAACTGCGCGCGCTTCCCGGCGTCGAGCATGCCGAGCTGACCACCACGCCCCCTTTGAGCGATTTCGCCTGGCTGGACGATTGCCAGGTCGAGAATCGTCCGCTTGCCCCAGCCAAGTCTCAAAGCGCGCTGCGGATCACGGTGAGCCCCGGATACTTTGCCGCGTTCCACATTCCCCTGGCCGCGGGAATCCCCTCCGGACGCATGTTCAACCAGGACGACAATCTGCGCTCGCGGCCGGTGGCCATCGTGAGCCGGGGATTCGTGACGCGCTACTTTCCCGAAGAGAGTCCGCTGGGACATCGCATCCGCATGGGATCGGGACGTGACGATCAGACCCCGTGGATGACAATTACCGGCGTCGCGGAGGAAATGGATTACGGCTTCTTCAACGATGTGCACGCGCCGGCAGTGTATATGGACGCGGCACAGATGCCGTCTGCCGGCACAATGTATGCCGTTACAGCGAAGGGCGATCCGCTGGCCATGGCGTCTGCGGCGCGCAAGGCGCTCGCCGGCCTTGACCCCTCCGTACCGCTCGACGAGGTTAAGACCTACACGCAGTTCATGCATGAACATACGACCGGAATGAAATGGCTCGCCGAGAATCTTGGCGTCGATGCGCTGATTGCCTTGCTGCTGGCCGGCATCGGTATCTTCGGCGTAATGGCCAACTTGGTGGCTGAGCGTACCCGCGAGATCGGCGTGCGCCTGGCCATGGGAGCGCGGCGCGAGGACGTGCTGCGGATGATGCTGCGCCGCGCGGCGTGGCTCTCCGGAATGGGGCTGTGTATCGGCCTGTTGCTGGCCTTTGTCATGGCGTATGGTTTGGGCAGTGTGCTCTCCTTCGTTCACGCAGACGATCCAATCGTTTTCGGCTGCATCGCTGTGGCCATCGCCGCCATCGCGCTGGGGTCAAGCTGGCTGCCGGCGCGGCATGCAGCGCGCATCGATCCGATGGAAGCGTTGCGGAACGAATAGGAACGGATCCATCGGGCCACAGAACGTCTCTACCGATCGAAGACGCTCTCGCCTTCAAAAGGGCGCGGCCTCTACTGCGCCCTTGAACCGCCCATGTGGAGAGTGGTGAGAATTAAAGCTGCAAACGATCAAGCGAGGCAACTTTTGATTATTGGCTCCCGGCCATAAGGACAAAATGGAATCCCGCCTAGCTGGAGATACCAAACAAGCGGTGTTCGTCGCCAGCGTACGTACCGGGGTCGGAGGCGACAGGCTTCCGCCGCGGGAAGGGCCCAACCGGGCCGGGGCTCTTCGGGATCTGCGCACCAGAACGCCGGCAGAGATCAAGAGCCTTCTGCAGTGCCTCCTCAGCCAGCGTCCCCAGCACGGAAACCAGGCCATCCCGTCCGGCGTGCTTTGGGAGGATGCGGTCAGCCTCCTCGGCAAGCGATTGCCAGTCGTGCCATTCACCAACTGCGCTATGAATCTTTCTGAATGCGGCGGCCAGCCGCCCGGCCAGGGGATCGGACGTAGCAGAGAATTCGGCCAGGTAAAGCGCCTGTTTGACACTCTTGCGATACGCGTGCAGGTTGGTGCTGTCGAGTTTCGGGAATTCGCTGGCCAGCCCGGCAAATACCATCAAAGCCTCCTGAGCAGTGGAATGTACCCTTGCGGTCATTCCAGGCGCCAGCGCAACTTCCATCTCCTTGACAAGCCGGTTCAGCCGTCTCCCGCGGGCATCGATGAGCTCCACTAGCTCATCTGCCCCCTCCTGGCGCTGCCGCTTCAGGCCGCTTTCGACTTTGTCGATCTCGCGGAGGCAGCGGGGACTGAGCTTCGGTTCGCCGTCAGATGCCCCTCCGGGTCTGTCGCGGAGGCCATTCAGCCTGGCCAGATAAACGTCCGCATCACGAACAGGCTGGAGCGCCCGCCGTAACTTCTTCCCCTCTTTGCACCAACGTTTGAACGCAGGTGCGGCGGTTGGATCATGCACCTGCTCCAGGAGCCGATAGTCCAGCGCCACCCGCAGGCGCAGTGTAAGGCTGCGAAGGGCATGGATCCGCTTTCGGCTGGGTTTACGGGCGGATTGGGCAAGCAAATCGCGCCATGAGTCAACCTGCCGCTTCCACTCCAGTTGGAGAGGCACATCGGGGTGTCCGTCAGAAGGAAGAGAACCGAAATTCATCGAACGTTAACCTTGCCCTCTTTATTTTGCACTATGCGGCGTCTCCTGGTCTGTGTGCGTAGACGAATGGGTGCACCCCTCTCCACGCCTGCAGCCTCCCTTTGCTGTCGTCTCTATGGTGAGTAGCGACGTCGTGCTCTCGTCACGATCGGCGGGGACACACGCAAACTTGGAGAATTGCAGGTGCTCAGGCTAATCGGTCCTCGGAAACGCCGATGTCGCCTGGAGCGATTCTCGATTCGTGCTAAACCGACTCCTCGACCCTAATCGGTCCCGAAAAGTTCGCTCCTGGCTGGCTTTCTGGGTTCCCTCGCACCAAACGCCGGCGCATACCGGCGCGTCCACTCCCTCACCGGCACCTCGCTGCGGAAGATGAAGTGCACCAGGATCGACTGTGGCGTTTCGGATCATTCATTGTTTTTTAACGACCTGTTAAAGAGGCGTGATGCGACACACATTATGATTCGGCGTTGTTCCCCGCATGACTCAGGAGGTCATGAAAACATGAGAATACGCGTTCCGAAGGTGTTTGCCGCGACTCTCGCGGCAACGTTCGCAGTGGGTTTATTTGCCCTCGAAGTGAAAGCCCAGGAGCACGATCCCAACCAGGATTTCGATCGCCATCGACATCAATTTCACGGATTTGTGCCTGACAGCATCGTTTTGAGCGGCACAGTCTACGTTGGGAATGCCGACACCGTTACCCCCGGCGAAGTATTGCCGCCCGGCTGCCTGAACACCGGCCCAGTCACGAATCCTAACGCCGCGACCGTCAACGTGCCGCTGCTCCCCGCCGACCAGACAGCGAAGGCGACCACCACGGCCGTGACGGTGTCCTGCGGCTATGCCAGCGATAACGGCGAAGCCCCCAATCTCAACGACAATCACAACGTTTGGAACAACGCCAATACTGATGGAAGCTTTGGCGTCTCCTCTCCCATCGTTCTCTGGGACCTTAGCCCCGACGGCTTCGAGCTGGGTGCGCTGCACGTTCCCAGCGACGAGATCGTGACCAGCTTCAGCTCCAAATCCGAACTCGCCTTGAATCGCTCGGCAGACGGCAGGAGCCTCACCTTCATGGGCTACCGCGGCGGTCCCGGCTGTCCGACTCTCACGCTCGACACGACGACCAACATCCTCACGCAGGGAACGAACGAGGGTCCCGTGTCGCCGACTGCGCCCAACCTGCTTGACGTTTCGGCCTCCAATACGCCGGGCCTCTGTGACCCAACCAATCCTGCAGTCGCGAGCTACGTCGGCGCAACCAATCCCACTGCTTATTACCGCTCGGTGGCAGAAGTGGACGCCTGGGGCAACATTTCATACACCAATGGCGACGCCTACAGCGGCGACAACTCCCGCGCTGCAATGAAGGGCGGCAATGGGCTGTATTACTCGGCCGGAAACGACAATAACGGTGGGCTTTCGAAGAAGCAGGTGGGGGAGACGACGCTTGGCTTCGATCTCTCTCACTCGACGGGCGCGGAATTGTTCGTTCCTGGCGCAGCACCCCTCGTTCCGCCCAGCAACAACATGATTTCCTTTTTCGCCTTCACTGGAGACAAGCCTGGTAAGGACACGAACTTCCGCGGCTTGACGATCTTTGACGATACGCTATACGTGGCCAAGGGCAGCGGCGGCAACGGCATCAATACCGTCTATCAGCTCGGTACTCCAGGCGTACTGCCCACCACAGCCAATGCCCCTTCGGGCGGCCTCGTCGACGAACCTTATACGATCCTTCCCGGATTCCCCGACACCAGTGCTAGCACAAATAGCCCGGGCGGCGACTATCCTTTTGGGATTTGGTTCGCGAATCCTACTACTCTGTACGTTTGTGACGAGGGCGACCTGATCTACACGGCGAATCAGACGATTAACGGACAGATAAACGTTGCCGACGCCGGTACGTTGGCGACCGCCGGTCTTCAAAAGTGGGTCCTCACCACACCGGCGAGTGGTAGCCCAACCTGGGTGCGCGAGTATGTCATCCAGAATGGACTCGACCTTGGCGTGCCCAACAGCGTTCCGAATTATCCCGTTTCGATCGAGCCCGCCACCGGCGGCTGCCGCAACATTACCGGCGTCGTCAACTGGGACGGGACCGCTACAATCTACGCGATCACGTCCACAATCAGCCAAAACGGCGACAACGGCGCCGATCCCAACAAGCTGGTGAAAGTCACCGATCGTATCAGCGACACCCAGCCGGCAACAGACGGCTACCTCGACAAGTTCTTCACGATTCGCTCGGCTCGCGCCGGCGAAGCCTTCCGCGGCGTCGCGGTGGCCCCGGTAGACTTCAGATAGAAACCACCAACACAGTAAGCCGCCAGCCAAGGTTCCCCGCGCGATATCAGCTCGGGGAGCCTAGCTTTCGTTTTGCGCAAGCCGCGAACCTGCGGTTGGAGACAATCGGCATCGCTAGGGCGGATCATCACCGGACGGTTGTGGCACGTCGAATTTGAAATTCCCTTCCGCTGCACAAGTTCCGCTCCCGCGCCGTGTTTGCAAAGAATTGAAGCAAGAAGCGGAATGCGCTCATCTCCGGCTGGCCGCTGTTTCTGGGGTCAGTGGACTGGGATTTGGGGTCGGCACAGATTCTGAGAGTTTCTTCCACAGCCTGCCCAGTTAATGGATGCATTCGCGAGGATTAGGAATGATAAACGCCGATGTGGCAACGTTTTGGCCTCAGGCATGAATCTTCCATCTCGTCACACAGTTCGTGTTGCACTCGGCTGGATCAACGACGCCAGTAGCACTGCCACAATCCCTACCAGAAACACGCCATCAAACGTCCCCGCCCCGCCAATCGATGCCACTGGCGCGCCCAGCCCATGAATCTTGCCCAAATTCATTAGGTCAGCGCCGATGAGCGTACCCATACTTCCCCCCACGTAGGCAAGCGGTCCCGCTTGCCGCCAGGACAACGCCAGCGCACAGACCACAGCAACAAGCGGAGGGATGAAGATCGGAAGCGTGATTCCAACTCCACGCACCGGCTGCGCCAAATGATGCGTGACGAGCGCTACCGCTACTGTGGCAAGCACAGACTTCGGCACAAGTCGGTTCTTGAACGCCAAATAGAGCGACAGAAGGATTGGGATGAGCGCTCCGCCCACGTTGATCGCCAACACCGTCGCCGGCCAATGACGCACCACCGGCACTACATACCGCATCCCGTGGTGGTGTACCACCGTACCCGAAATCACCTTCTCCGACGGAAACTCGGCTAACGGAATGTTGATCGAACTACCCAGTAGCGTAAGCAAGAGAATCCACATTGCCCACCGCGACGAAATTCCCATCCGTTCGTACGCGTAATGCAGGATCCTCAATTCAACAAGCGTAACCAGAAGTGAGAAGAGAAGAAATAAGGCCAGCAGGAAAGGCCACTCCACAGGAAAGTAATGCATTCCGGAAAATTGCATTGGGGCTCCATCTTCTCCAAGGGAGAGAGCGACGATAGTGTATACGCATCCCCCTTAGCGTGATTATGCCAGCAAACCCAATGCAGTTCTGACCAGCGACATGGATGGCACGACTTCAAGAATCGTTTACCTCTGGGCAAACGGGGGGTAGCATCAGCAAAAAGCTGAGACCCGTAATTGCAGGTATGCTGATCCGGCATCAGGCGGCACGGGCCGTCTGATTGTGAGTTTCGCGATGGCGTTCGTCGGCCGGGTGTGCCAGAAGTGTGCCGAAAAAGTGGGCGGCCCGCCATTCGTTACCATCCCGCCTTCCCTTCCCATCTGCGTTTGCTGGACTATGAACAGGTCAGCGACTCGCTCAAG
>JBEKZJ010000161.1:0-11703 GCA_049509995.1 Occallatibacter sp.
GGCTTAAGCGCGCCGACCCCTGGAGGGATTTTTTCGCGAATCGACAGCCGCTGAAAGATGCCGAACGACTACTAAGCAGGCTGTGAGTATGACGGCCTTTTGAGAGCCTTTGCGTCATGGAATTGCATTGGGCTCAGGAGGGTTTCAATGAAGCAATTGCGGATTTGGGGGCTTGGCGGTCGATTCCTGGCGGCGTTGGCGCTGATGGTGCTGTTTTACGGAGAGGGAACCGGCTTAGCGAGTGCCGCGCAGGCTCAGCCCGCAACCGTGGGCGCGAGCGCGAGGGCGTCGCAGCTCAGCTCGGAAGGTCAAGCCTGGCTGCTCAAAGCCATTGACACTGGCAATTTTTCCGATTTGCGCTGGCCGGATTTCAGCGATTTCCGCACGCACGTAAAGAAACTCTACGAATTCAATGGGTACTCGCTCTGGTGGGTCAAGGGATGGGAGCCAACCGCGCAGGCGAGGCAACTGATCGCGTTGTTGCGCCAGGCTGACCAAAAGGGACTCTCCGCGGAAGACTATGACGGATCCCGTTGGGACGCTCGCCTGGCGAAGCTCAAACCGGCGACCCGCAAGCCAACCGAGGCGGATGCCGTGAGATTCGATCTGGCGCTCACGGTTTGCGCGATGCGGTATATCTCCGGCCTCCATGTCGGCAAGGTAAATCCGAAGCACCTGGCCTTCGCTCTCGATGAAGAATCCAAGAGAATCGACCTGGCCGAGTTCATCAAGGACCACATCGCGGATGGGAGCGATGTTGAGGGCGTTCTGGCGCAAGCGGAGCCACAATATCCTGGGTACCGGCGTACGATTCAGGCTTTGCAAACGTATCTGGAACTGGCGAAGAAAGATGATGGGGAACAGCTCCCGGCAGCCAAGAAAGCGATTTTGCCCGGCGACGCCTACCCCGGCGTTCCACGGCTCGCGCGGCTGCTCCGTTTGGTCGGCGACCTGCCGCCCGGCGTCAATGTCTCAGTCGATCCGCCCATCTACCAGGGCGCGCTGGTCGATGCCGTGAAGAACTTTCAGCGCCGTCATGGCCGCGACCGGAACGGGCACATCGATGCTCAGACGATAGCCGATTTGAACATTCCTCTAAGCCGCCGGGTTCGACAGATGCAACTGACCCTGGAGCGATGGCGGTGGTTGCCGGATTCGTCTCAAGGGCCGGCCATCGTGGCCAACATCCCCGAGTTTCGACTCCGCGCCTACGATAAGAACTTCAAGATCGCAGTGAGAATGAGGGTCGTGGTGGGCAAGGCCTACGGCCATCATACCCCGGTGTTCAGCGACACCATGGAGTACGTGGTCTTCCGTCCCTATTGGGCAGTGCCGCACTCCATTACGCGAGCGGAGACGGTTTCGCACATTCTCCGCGACCCTGGCTACCTGGCAAGAGAGAATATGGAGGTTGTGGACAGCCGGCAGAATGTTGTTTCCGCCGGCGCGGTCAGCAGCGAGGTTCTCGACCAACTCCGGGCCGGAAAGCTCTTTGTCCGGCAAAGGCCAGGGCCCAAAAACTCTCTGGGACTGGTAAAATTCGTCTTCCCGAATAGCTACAACGTGTACATGCACGACACCCCGTCCACGGAATTATTCTTCGGGTCCCGGCGCGATTTCAGCCATGGTTGCATCCGGCTGGAGAAGCCCGCCGATCTGGCTGCCTGGGTTCTGCGCGACAATCCCGGATGGACCCCGGAGCGCATTCGAGCGGCGATGAACGGCGCCACCACCCAACAGGTGAATCTCGCGCACCCGATTCCGGTCTTGATTCTCTATGCCACTGCGATCGTACCGGAGGACGGACACGTTCACTTCTACGATGACATTTATGGCCACGACGCAGCCCTCGAAAAAGCGCTGGCGAAGGGCTATCCGTATCCATGGTAGAAAAGCCGGTTTACCAGTGGCGTACCGGGCCCACGTCCACATGCACGAAGTCGGAACTGCGATAGTAGCCCACTCCTCCACGCTGCAGGCGCAGGGCCGCATCCCGCACCGATGAGGTTGGAATGCCCGGTAAGCGGATGTCGATGGCTTCTGCCTGCATGTGCAGGCTGTGGCGAGCCACGCCCGTATGCGCGCTGCGAGTACGCAGAAATTCGTTGCTCCACGGCGTGCGGTATCCGCAGATCACATCGATCTCGCCACCGGCATCGTTGAGAGTCAAGGTGAGGTCGCGGAGGAGGTCGAAGAGCTGGGGTGCGAAATGACGCACCTCTCCGGTACGGTGGTCGCGGAGAAAATGATCGAGCTGGTCCAACGCTTCCGGCAGGTACGTATCGCCGCGCCTGTAAACGACGTCGATGTGCTCCCGCGTGTGGGTGTGATAGAAGCGGAGCCGGTATTCGGGCGATGACGGCTGGGCAACGTCCAAAGCGTGGGCAAGTGGAGAGACGAGCGACAGAACGATGAGCCACAAACCGCACCGGCGGAGCCCCGATCTCATCCCTGCCAACCGCGATGTGCATAGATTGAGTGGAATTCGAATGAACAAGAGACAACCCTCGACTTTGCGTCATGCGGATTACACTCTATTCTCTCATGAGGCCGATTCTGTCTGCGATTGAGCACCCCTTTCTCCAACTCGGCTTATGAAAACAAGGTGACCGGACTGCTCATGAATCCGGGCCGGTAGAGAGCCTTTGAAGAGACTCTTCTACATGGGGTCATTTCGAAACGGTTTTGGTCAAACCATGGTGGCGCCCAGCTCCGTCAGGCGGCGCGAGAAAGCTATCATTTAGCGCCCTTTGAATGGTCCGAAGTTAAGCCCACATTCATCCCTTCCGATTTCAACAGGAGGAACTTTGCAAAGCGGCTTGTTGACCTCTCGGCGCTCTTCGTCTCCTCGTCTCGCCGCAAACAGCAAGCCGCTCTATAATTGCCAGCAGCACATCGGGAGAATGACTCGGAGCAACCCAGTCGTCGTACAACGGATCGTCCAGAACTTCAGCTTCCGCACAGATCACCAGAATCTTCGCGCAGGGCCAAGTCCGGCGAATGTATGCACATGATTCACGGAACTCGCTTAGAGAGAGCTCTTGGTGAATAATTGCAATCTCAAAGCTCTCCTGCCTTGGGATATCGAACAACTCGCGATAGCGCGTCGCGAATTCTAAACGTGCGTCTCGGCCGCTTTCGCCTTCCAAGCTGCAGCCTTGGTCTTGAGCGCCTCGGCCTTGGCCTTTACCTCGCGCTCTGCCGCCTCGCGCCGCTCTTTGGCCTTCTCATGCCGCGCCTGTATCTTGGAGTTGAGTTGGTCGATCTTTTCCTGAAGCTTTGCCTTCCGGTCGGCGTGGGCTTTTGCGTGCTCTGCCTGCAGTTGCTTCAGGTCGGCATTCAATGCCTCGACTTCTTCCTTGTCAACCGTATTTTGCACGTTTGACATCGTCCGCCGAAACACCTTCCCGCCGAGAGCTTCCATGCGGAGATCTACCGGAGCCGTCAAATCTTCTTTAATCTCCGCAACTAAAGCAAACTTGCCCGGCAGCAGTTCCTTGGTTACATCGTCAATGAAGTCTGCTCCAGTTTTGGCGTTGTGTATGTCCGCGACGATGCCGGCCAAGAGCCCCACTGCCGCGCCGATCGCCAAGCCGGCCGCGCCGCCGAAAGCCCCGATCAAGCTTCCAACCGAGGTCCCGGCGAGGGTTCCGAGCGGCCCGTCATTGCCGGTCTTCTTCACCGTCGCGGTTCCATCCGCATTCTTGGCAACTACCGCGTAGGCGCTGACCGAGATGCTGCCCTCGCTCTCCAATTGATATAGCGCCGTCTTTCCTTCGTATGTCTTGGCTTCAGTGTCGAAGACAACGACTAACATTCTGTCCATGGCTGCATTGCTCCTTTCGGTTTTGTCTTGCGGCTCCTTCAATGCAATTCAATCGCCGATTTCTAAGTGCCTCAAGACATTGAGGCGTGCGCATCGCCAAGTCGCAATCTCTTCGCGTATTCGCGAAGTTCGCGAGAATGTGTCCCTGCAGATGTGCTTCCCTCCGCTGGGCCGGAGCGGCTCCCACTAACCCCGCTATTCCGTTGGTGCCGCCGATCCTTCACGAAGGTCGCGAATTTGCGATGGAATCGCGATCTTCAACTTTGGTTCATGCACGTTTTCAATAAGTTAGAAGTGGCATGCACATTGCTACACGACAGGTTGGAATACAAAGAGAGCAATCGTTATGGACAGAATGCCGGTGGTAGTTCTTGATGACCGGGACATTGACAAGGCGAATCAGACGGTCCACCAGGCCAAGTTGCCTGTGCAGGAAGTACAGGTTTGAAGCCGCAGCTAGAGCACAGGTGCCCCGGCCAAGTGAGCTGGGGTACTGGCTCCGGCACAATGGAGCCGGCCATTCAAGCCAGCTTCGCAGACAACGCTCAGGCCCTTCGATGGGCCAGGGAGGAAAAAATGCAAGAGTCGGCAACTGCGGTTCTGTGCGAACCGGAAACATCCATTGAAACAGAGGAATCCGCTCCACTCGTCGTTGAAGTACCCGATGTCAATGACCTTGTTGCCAGCCGCGCCTTTGCAATCTTCGAGGACAACGGGCGTGTCTTCGGTCACGATTTGGACAATTGGCTCAAAGCCGAAGCGGAGGTCCTTCACCCCCTTCACATCGAGGTATCTGAATCCCCCGAGGCCCTCACCATTCGTGCGGATGTGCCTGGCTTCAAGGAAAAGGATCTGCATATCAACGTGGAACCGCGCCGCGTGACGATTACCGGCGAGCGGGAAGCCAGGAATGAGTCCAAGACCGGGAAAATCATCTACTCCGAAACTTGCTCGGATCAGATTCTCCGTGTCGTTGACCTTCCGGCCGCAGTTGTTGTGAAGCAGGTGAAAACCACGGTGAAAGATGGAGAGCTGGAGCTGGACCTGCCGAAGGCCGAGCCGGACAAGCAGGACAAGGCCGAACCACAGTCGGCATAGCCGTCAAGCTCGCCGGTGAGGACGCCGGAAGGAGCGCGGTCACCGACCACGAAGATGCTGCCGCCGAGGAGGAGAATGCCTGCGCAGAACATTGCGTTGCAGGTTTTCCTACCACTTGGCCCAACGTGAAATGAACTCACTGAATCACCAATAAGGAGAGATAAGATGAACAGCGACTCAGATGTGCAGAGAAGTGTTCAGGATGAACTCAAATGGGAGCCGGGTCTTACGCATGCATCGAAGATCGGTGTTGCTGTCAAAGACGGCGTCGTCACGCTGACCGGCTCTGTGGATAGCTATTTTGAAAAGTGGGCAGCTGAGCGGGCCGCCAAGCGAGTATTTGGCGTGAATGCCTTGGCTGAGGAACTCGAAGTGAAGTTGCCCAATTCCACCGTGCGGACCGATGCGGATATCGCGCGGGCGGCCGAGACCGCATTGGAGTGGACCGTTCCGGTGCCGGCCGACCGCATCCGGGTCATAGTGGAGCGCGGATGGCTGACTCTGCAGGGTGAGGTCGACTCGGAATACCAGAGGTCGAACGCCGAGCTTGCCGTACGTGGCCTGATTGGAGTCAAGGGGATTTCAAACGAAATCGACGTCAGGCCGGTCGTGACACCCACGGAAGTCAAAACCCAGATCGACGCTGCCTTCAAGCGCAACGCCATGTTGGATGCGCGCTCTATCTACGTGCAGGTCGACCATGGAACGGTGACTCTGACCGGCAGTGTACGTTCCTGGGCGGAGCGTGAAGAGGCGGAGCATGCGGCCTGGGCGGCGCCTGGCGTCTCGAACGTGAAAAACTTCATTCAGCTCAACTACGCCTCCAGTGAAGCTGCTGCTTAGCGGTTATGAATCCACTGGATATACAGTCGCTGCACCCGGAGGATTGCAAATTTGCCTGCCCTCCATGACCGGACAGGCTTTGCAACGCTGGCCGATAATTTCCATTGAAGCTGGTGTTGGTCGGCGGCCGGGCACACGAAACCCCCCTTATCCCCAGACGTGTGCCCGGCTGCGATGTACTGCGGCTGGGAATGAGGATCATTTCCCCGTGATCGTTCTCTCCCAATTTGTGGTGTCCAACTCGGTGTGGAAATGGATCCACGGCCTGGGAGGACCTGGGCTGATCCTGTTAGGTATCTCCGACAATACCCCTTTTGTCTCCGCCCCGCCGGGCAGCGTAGACGTATGCGTCATCCTGCTTTCGGCGCACCGCCCTGAGTGGTGGGCCTATTCCGCCTTCATGACTACTTTGGGGGAGGTGTTCGGGGGCTATCTGACCTACCGGCTCGCGAAGAAAGGCGGCAGGCAAACCCTGGAAAAGAAAGTGGGGAAACAGCGTGCAGAGATGGTTTACAGGGGCTTCGAGAAATTCGGGGGCATCACGGTCCTGGCCGGGGCTATTCTGCCGCCGCCATTTCCCTTCACAACCGTCCTGATGACCGCCGGGGTTATGCAGTATCCGCGCAAGAAGTTCTTGACTGCGCTGGTGGTGGGACGCGCCGCACGTTTTTTTGCCGAGGCCTGGCTGGGCAGGATTTATGGCCAGCAAATGATAGGCTTCTTCTCACGAAACTACCGATCATTGATGAATCTCCTGATCGCGATCGCGGTCGCGGCCGGCATTGGCGCACTCATCTACCTTTTGTGGTATCGGCCCAGGAAGAAACGCAAAGAACGCGAGCTTAGCAACTCGGCGTAGGCGGAGGGCACGCAATGACGAATGCTTTTGGAGACTTGAAGGATAATTTGGAAAATGACCGATGCGGGCATTCGGACTCGACCGGGAACAGCGAGACCAGCCGGCCATACCTGGAATTCCAGCAGGTCTCGAAGTCCTTTGAATCGAACGTGGTGCTCGACAATGTGAGCTTTGCGGTCATGCCAGGAGAAACGGTCTGCGTCATGGGGCGCAGCGGAGTCGGCAAATCGGTCTGCCTGCGAATCCTTATGGGATTTATCAAGCCGGACTCCGGAAGGGTAATCGTCGCGGGCGAAGACATTGCCGGATACTCTGAAGAGCAACTCGATCGCATTCACAAAAAGGTAACTATGGTATTCCAGGGCGGTGCGCTTTTTGACTCCCTCACAGTGGGAGAAAACGTGGCATACGTAATGCGCGAGCGCGGCGAACTCAACGAGGAACAAATTGAGAGAAACGTTGACTCCCTGTTGGACATGGTCGGAATTAGTGCGGAACGCGATCGCTTGCCCGGCGACATCTCTATCGGGATGAAACGGTCAGTCGCGATTGCCAGGGCGCTGGCGGAGAGTCCCGAGGCTGTGCTGTATGACGAACCCACCACGATGGTTGACCCGCTTATGGTACACCGGTTGGGCGACCTGATCGGGCGCCTCAAGATTCAATTGAAACTGACCAGCATCGTGGTTACTCACGATACCCGGCTTGCAGAAAGAATCGCGGATCATGTCCTTTTCCTGGACCGGGGCAAGGCACTCTTCTTTGGCACACCCGTGGAAATGGAGAGATCCTCCGAGCCTCGCATCCAGGAGTTTCTGAGCGATGATCGGCTGGATTTTCACGTTGCAACCACCGAGAAGAGCGAATAAGCCGGCTGAAACACATTGCGTAGTTTCGTGAGCCGCGACGGCTTCCGGGGTACTCGTAAATTAAAGGGCCATGTCGGGAAAGAAGCTATAGCGCTCCTGGATGAGCGCCGCCATCGATTCACGTACATCGTCCAGATAACCGAGCCGATACCGCTGTTCGATTTTTCGAACGTCGGACGCCAGGCGATGATCGTGGAACACATTCGCAATCCATCGGGAGAAATCCCCTCGGCGCGCATGTTCACCCAGAGAAGTGGCCGGCATGCTCCTCAGCAGGAATACAAACTGCTTCAACGATCGGGCAGGAGGCCCAATCGTTCTTCCGTGATCCGTAAATACGAATTCCCCTCCTGGGGCCAGCTGGAGATCGAAGTACTTCGTCTTGTGCCGGACATGCTCCGTCAATCGAGGCAAGAGCTTGAACCGCCGCAATTGTCCCTCAGCCTCCTCGCTCCCAGGCAAGAGAGCGCCTTCGTTGTTGGCGAGCTTTTCCAGAGTGACTGTCCATTGGGGCTCGACCTTTCTGTCCTTTACCATAGTCAGCAACGCCTGCACCTCTTGCGGTTGGGTCAGGCGTTTGGCCACGACCACTTCAATGCCTTTAAGAAGATCGGGGGGCAGGTCGGACGGGCGATAGGTGACGACTGTGTATGCACCTAACTCAAAATCCAGCAGTTCCTTCACGTTGAGCTGATGAAGGAAGTAATGTGCCTCATCCACGACTATCCTATGCGGCAAGCCGGTGGTTTGGCGGAGAGTAACCAGCATCGGCAGCAGTTCCTGGAGATAACTCACCTTCTCTTCGTTTGGTGCGCGGGATAAGTCGACGACAACGCTCAGATCGAAGTGCCGGAGAGCGCGAGCCACATCGGGTATATCCGGCAGCGGGTCGGCACGCCCCAATACCACCACGCCCGGCAGGGATTCCAGCGAACCGTAATCGCCTTCGGGATCGATCACGCAGACACTATAGCCCTGGAGGATCATCTGTTCGCATGCCAGTCCGGTGGCCCAGGACTTGCCGGATTCCGGCTCTCCAACGACCAGGATGTTGCGCCCCTGGATTGCTACTGTAAGCGGGGCTCCGTTCTCTTCTGTGCCAAAAGTGATCCGATGCCGGCCGTTGCGATCCCGAGGCAACCTCATCTCCTGCGCAATCCGCCGAAGATACCCAGCCACAGCATGTGGGCCATCCCCAACCAGAACCTCGTCCGCCTTCTTTTGAAGCGCAGTGCTTCCCCAACTCACGGCGACGCCGACCTCGCAGACTTCGAGGAGGTCATGGTCGTTTTCAGCATCCCCAATCCCAATTGCGTTGTGGGGCGAGAGGCGAAGTGCGTTCAGCGCCCCCCGCAAACCGGTGCCCTTGCTGATCGCCTGTGGAAGAACCATGAGCCGATCGTGGTTGAACAACAGCACCAGCGGCAGTTCGAGTTCCCTGATCAACTCCAGAATCTTCTCTGCCGAAGCGGCATCCGTATCCACGATGCACTGGCCCGTCCTGAACTCAATTCCGCGCCGGCGCAGTTCGTCGAGAAAGACTTGAGGGGGCAGTTGACCGATCAGCCTGGAGTGGCCATTTGGGAATGAGAGGACTGCGCCATTCTCCGCTACTACCGCATCGACAAACTCGAGACCTCCCGCCGCCTTCTTCAGATCGGAGAGGATACGGCCTGAAACGAGGACGGCCACGATGCCGCGCGCGCGCACCTCCATGATGGCGGCCCTGACGTCAGCGTCCAGCACGCCATCGTGTGCAATGGTCCCATCGTAATCGAGCGCCAACACTCCGAATTTCATCACTGACCTTTTTGCACGTCTTTGGAGGATGGGACTTGGGAAGCATTCCAGCCGCCTCCAAGCGACTTGATGAGTTGGACAGCCGCTTCCATTCGCTGCATTCTAAATGTCACAGCCGTTTGCTGGTCGTTCAGAAGAGCAGTCTGGGCAGCGATTACGTTCAGGTAGGGGTCGAGTCCTGCTTTGTACCGGACCGTCGCTTCCTGCAGGGCCCTGGCGGCCGCTTCCGTAGCTGCGTTCTGTTCATCGATGTCCTGACGCAGAATTCTCAGCGATGCGAGATTGTCCTCGACCTGTTGAAACGCCGTAAGAACGGTTTGCTGGTAGTTGGCCACGGCTTGGTCGTAAGTCGCGCGATATTGCTCTACGGTCGCCTTCCGCAAGCCCGCGTCGAAGATCGTTTCGGCAAGGCTCGGACCCACCGACCAGAAGCGGCTCGGCCAGGTAAACCAATTCGATGCCGAGGAATTTCCGAAGCCGCCGGCGGCGCTGAGAAGGATTGAAGGGAAGTAGGCAGCTTTGGCAACTCCAATCTCCGCATTCGCCTGAGCGACGGCACGCTCCGCCGAGGCAATGTCCGGGCGTCGTTCCAGCAGCTCCGAGGGAATCCCTGCCGGGATTGCGGGAATGTTTGCTTCGAACTCGTCCCTTTGCAGTGAGAATGTCGATGGGGATTGTCCAATTAGAACGGCAATTGCATGCTCATATTGGGCGCGCAGGATTTCCAGGTTCGTATCCTGAGCTTGTGTCGCATCGAGCTGGGCCTCGGCTTGCGCCACCGCTTCATCGGAGCTGAGGCCTGCTGCGTATTGGCTGCGAGTCAGGTCGAGGGTTTGCCGGTAGGCGATGACGGTGGAATCGAACAGCTCCTTTAAAGCGCCCTGCGCGCGAAGCTCATAGTAATCCACGGCAAGCTCTGCTTGTACGCTTAAGCGAACGTTCGCTAAATCGGCGGCGCTGGCCTGCGCGGCGTAAGTGCCGGCCCTCACACTGTTCCGGACGCGCCCCCAGAAATCAGGCTCCCAGGAAGCGTCAAAGGGGAGCGAATAGTCGGTATACGTTTGGACCGCGATTGCAGACGATGAAGAGCCGCGCGCTTCCAGTTCGCTGTATTGCGCGGGCGATGGGCGCTGCCGGGTGATGCTCGGGTTGGTGCTATGGGTCGGAAAGTATTGCGATCGAGCCTGCCTGACCAATGCCCGTGCAGCAAGAAAGTTGCCCGCGGCAGCTGCGATCTGCTGGTTGGAAGCGCTGGCCTTCTCTTCCAGTTCATTCAACTGCGGATCGCCAAAAGCCTTCCACCACTTTCCTCGATCTGCGCCATCGCTCGGTTTCGCGGTCTGCCAAGGTTCCGATCCGCTCGCGACCGGCTGCAAAAGCTCCTTATAGGCCGGCGCGGTTTGAACCGGTGGGCGCACGTACCTGGGACCGATGCTGCACCCTGGCAAGAGGAGGAGAATCGCTATGAGCGCAAACTGCACAAGGCACCAGCCAATGATAAATTCGCGTTCCTCTGCATTATCGGCTTGCCGGAGATGTGCCACGGTCTGGCGAGCCGGCCAGCGCCTGCAACTCATCGCGCGCGCTTGATTGTGGTCCTCCACGCTTTCATTCACTGATGTACACATCGACCAGTTCCCCCGGATAGAGATTTGCATTCGCGGGTTCAGCTATCTTGAAGATCACGGGCAGCACCCGCACATCCACGCGTTCCTGGCGCTGGTTCGAGAGCTCGATCTTCGGAGAAACGAGGGGTTGCACACGAACGAATTCCAGCGGAATTTTGACATTCGAACCGCGGATGGACATCTGCGCCTTGATTTTGGAACCCGAAGGCAGCCGCGGAACCAGGATTTCGTCGACGTAGCAGCGCACATTCAGCGTGCCCGCGGATGATCCCAATGTTATGACCGGGTCCGCGCCCTGCGTATACGCGTCGTAAGTGCCCTGCGGAGATGCGTAGTTTCCGACGATCGTGTTGATCGAGAGCACAACACCATCGCGCGGTGCGCGTAGCGTGTATTTGCCGAGCAGTGCACTGGACGCCGCGTGGGCCTGCTCGAGCGCGGCCGTCTGCCGTTCCTGGTTTTGAATGTCGTAGACCCAGGCTCCCGCCTTCGTCAGATCGTATTGCTTTTGGGCCACATCGAGATTTGCGTTTGCAACCGCGACAGCGTTGGCTGCGCTGTCCAATGCATCTTTGCTCACAGATCGAGGGTCCATCCGGTAAGCGGCGCTGTCTTTCTCGTAGGTGTCCTGGGCGGTCTTCAATGTCGCCCCGGCAGACACCACCTGTGCGGCCGCCACATCGAGAGTCTCTTTCCTCGGCTCTGCCTTCAGTTCAGTGAGCAGTGTCCTTGCTGCCGCTGCCTGAGCGCTCTGTTGCTCCGCCGTCGCTCTTTGAATCG
>JBEKZJ010000162.1:0-11596 GCA_049509995.1 Occallatibacter sp.
ACCTGTGTACCTCGCTCGGTTTGGGTTGCGTGCGTTGAGTCCGTTTTACGCGCCTGGATTCAGACTAACAGACGACCTCGCCTTCGAGAACCGGCCTTAAATTGTGGATCACAAGGTGCTTTGCGCTGTCTGCACCGCGTCGGTGTCGCCGAGATCCTCGTAGTAGACTTGCGACGCGCCCGACGGACTCGTCACCACATTGTCAATGATGATCCCGCCCGTACCGCCTGTGGCGTTCAGCCCGTCGACTGGAGTCGTTTCGCTGCCGCCGCTCCCGACATTGAACGAGTAAACGCAGCCGCCCCCGCCCGAGCACTTGTTTGCCCCCGAGGCGGCCAGGTTGGCGTCATCCCAGACGCTCATGAAGATGTAATCGTCGCTGCCGTTAAGAACCTCCGTGACCCCCGAGCATTGGTAGGGGAGCGAGTTGCCGTCGTTCGTCGCGCTGGTCAACGTTGCTTCCGCGGTCACGCCGGTGCCAAACGTTCCTGACATTGGGATCTGGTACAGCTTCGCGTCCCCACCTGCGTTTCCGCAGACGTAGAGGTTCCCCGTCGTGCCCGAGCCGGTGTAGTACGTGTTGTCAAACGAGCCGTCGTAGAAAACTACATTGTGAGCGAGGACGCCCACCGCTGCCAAGATCCCAGTGGCCCCGCTAAGGGTAGTCCCAGTCGCAAACTGGAGCACGCCTGTACAATTTGTCGAACTACAGCTGCCGACCTTGATTTCGGGCCCGAAGACGTAAAGCTTCCCCGTCGAGGAGTCCAAGAGCGGCGCATCCCCAATTCCAAAAGTGCCGCCGGTCAGCGAGCCGGTTGATACAACAGTCCCCGAACTGTTGACGGAGTGGAGAATCCCTTGGCCGGTACCATTGTTGGCGCCGCCAATAAAGACGAGTCCGGAGCCCGGGTCGTATACGGGACTACCGAGCGCTGCTCCGCCCGAGACGACGGTCACCGCCGTGCCCTCTGTCGGTGCTGTCGTGTTCGTAGATGGGGGACCGGTGCCGTAAGTGTGGAACACGTTCGTGTATGTGTGCAGAACGCCGTTACTGTCGCCGACATACAAGGTGTTGGTGGCGTAATTCACGAACGGCGACGAAAGGGCATCTGCATGGCCGTCGGCGAACGGGGCACACCACGCCTGCGGCGCCCCGGTTTGAGAAGTGTTGTTGACGTTGGTGGCGCCGGCCTCGGTGGTGCTGCAGGTGATCGAAACAACGCTCGTATCGGCGGCGTTGGGCATAAGGACCACCGCAAGGTATGCCTTGGTGCCAATGGTCACCATAAAGGCGGCCTCGCTCCCGTCAACGGAGAGCACCGGCGAGGTGGTCACCGCGCCGTATGTGGTGGGGCCGGTGATCTCGAAGAGGACCTGCCAGAACACCGTCGGCTCAGCTCCAGAGTTGCAATCTATAGAACCTCCGTAAAGGTTCGTGTAGGCGATAACGTTCGGAACGGTACCGGTGGTAGTAACGTTCGTGGGAAAAACCACATAGTCGCTACAGCTGGCGGTAGTGTTGTTGGAAGCCTGAGCGAATCCGTACTTCGCCGGATACACGCCCGCCGTGCCGCTCGTTCCCGCGCCCATGCTCACGCTCCAGTCGTTCTTGAGTGTCGGGCCGAACGGAATCTTCATAATGGGCCAGACCGGCCGCGGATTCCGCCTCAGCAACCCTGGAGTCGGCCCAGCATTTTCCAGTGACCCGAGGGAGGCATCTCCCACCCCGGAGGCCTCCGAGATCCACTTCGCCCTGTAATTGGCGTCCACCGCCGCAGGCCCTTGAACCTGCGCATTCCTCCTCAATTGCTGGATCACGTATCGAGGATCGTTAACGACCTTCTGCCACTGGTCATGGCGGCCGGCACTGATCGCCTCTTGCTCGGTGCCCGGGTTCGAGAACACAACATGATGGTGGGTCCAATCGTCTGGAATGCCTGTGATTTGGGTGTTGCCGACGCGAACGGCCGGCGCGCTCTGCCCATGCATTGGCACGCTGAAGGCGGCGAGCATTGCAAAGGTGACGCTGATCATCGACCACTTGAACCACGAAGACTTTGCATTTGACATGATTGGCATTCTCCAATCCAAACGTTGGCTGATCTGGGTTCGAATCCGCTTAATCCCTTGCGGCTGCTGAAAACGGGCCTTGCCGTGTCTAATTTCAAACTCGAAGGCTTTCGCTAGCTGACGAGGTGGCTTGGAACACAGCGGTAGCTCTTGCATACCCGTGCCTCAATGAGCATATTCTACTGTGTTTTGGGTGGGATACAAGTGTAAATCTCCCGCGTTGGCGACTTTCTTATGGTCCTGCGTACAACTAAGGTAATGACCCTGTTGAAAATCGGCCATCGCGGCGGGCCATCATCCGGACTGGCAGTTTTGTTGCCGGCCCGGCGATTGCTAGCCCCGCTGCGGACTGTGGGCACCCGCGAACAAGCCTGCGCCCAATCACGGTGCGGGTCGAGAAGTATGCACTGCGCAACTACCCGGTTCCTTCTCCCTACGGGGAGGTTTGCGACTCTTGATAAGCCTGAGGGGTCGCAGTGTCGCTGTTTGCGCATTCGCTACTCGTATAGGTCCCGCCTGTCGGCCCCCCCGGACTATTGCCGTTTAGGCCCAGGACATAGATCTGCGAACCGCCAGTTTGGGCAGGGCTGGTCAAGGCGTTATCGACAATGATCCCGCCCGTGCTCCAGCAGCCGGGGAAGCCAGTAGCTGTAAGTGGCGTGCCGCCGACAAGCGTCGGGACCATGGTCTGCGGATTGTTGATGGAATAGCCCAGGAGGCATCCATCCGAGCTTGCGCCCGTGGAGCAAGTAGTGCCAGTCGTCGACGTCAAATAGTCGTCACTGAAGAAAATATAGTCTGTGCCGGCAGTGGTCTCCGTTCCGTTGGCAGTGCACGCGCTTGCGCCGTTGTTGCAGAACTCAGTAACGGGAGATGCCCAACCACCATGGTGGCCAGTTCCGGTATCGGTCAGGCCGGTAATGGCCGCCGACGGACCTTCGATTAGGCCACTACCGTTAATCTGCACCCGATACAGATTTGAACCATTCCCGCCGGTGTTCCCCACCACCCAGAGATCCCCAGCGGTGCCGTTCGTCGAGCTGTAATACACGTTGTCGAAGTTACCATCGTAAAGGTTGTAGCCCGCGCCTCCCGTGCCTAGTGGCTGTTCATCGACCGGAGCAGCGCTAGTACTGCCGTTTGTAATCGTGCCAGTGGCAAATTGCGCTATGCAATTGTCCCCTGCCGTCGAGCAGTTCCCTATAGCGGCGCTGCCGGTGACGAAGGCATATACCGTTGCGGCCGTGGAGTCCACCAGGACCCCGTCGAAGATTCCTTCATTTGCGCCTCCTCCCAGGACTTCTGAATGGCCGAAAAGGGCAAATGAGCTACCTGTGCATACATTGCCGGCAACCCCGGAGCTGACGGAGTAGACGTAGCCCTCGCTATCGCCCACGAAAACGCATCCTGAGGTGGAATCGTAGACGGGCGATGCAACGTAGTATGCAGTGGCGTTCAGCGAAACCGAATTCACTGTGGGAGACGTCGTTCCGTTGAATACGCCCGTGATCTTGTAAAGATGGCTGCTGTCGTCGCCAACGTATAGCGCATCGTCTGCTTTGTAGGCGTAATACGGAGATGAATAGGTGTCAGGGACGGCGGAGCCGAGCGCCGTGACGGTCATGCACGGGGTCGTGCAAGTGGCTAGGTCGGTCACGGTTGTTGGGGTCGCCGGGCTGGTGAGGGACCCGGTTGAGGCCTTCCACCTGACAACTACCAGGCTCGAGGTAGTGCCGTTGTACTGGATAAAAGCTACCTTAGTTCCGTCCAGGGAGAGGACGGGAGACGTCGTAACCATGGACCCAGTGCCCGTGTTATAGGCCCAATACACCGTCGGAAGGGTGGATTCGCAGGCGCCAGTACTGCCAACATAGAGATTGTTGTAGGCGACGATTGTCGCTGCGCCCGTTGCGCCCACCACGCCCGTCGGGTAAACGACAAAATCGTTGGTGCAACTGGCCGTTGTGGTGCTGAACGAATACTTGGCGGGGTACATGTTCGGTTGCACCTGGCCGTCGGCAATCAGAGGCTCGTCCCAATCTATATTCAGGCCACTCAGGCTATGCAGGCCATTCAGGCCGCCTCTCCCTCTCCACGGCTCGGGTCCCAAATGTCCAATCCTCAGCGCATTGGGCCTTCCCCCAACGCCTGCACTAGCTGGCGGTTTTATTGCGCCAATCGTCGATTCGTCGAGAGTCTTCGCTCCGGAGCTCCGCTTCGCCTGCTGCATTGCGTAACGGGGATCGTTGACGATCTTCCACCAGCGGGCATAGGTACCGTGATCCAGCGCCTCACGCTCCGTGCCCGGATTAGAGTACACGAGGTGATGATGACTCCAATCCTCGACATAGCCGCCGCTCAGCGGAGACGCACTGGGCGCGGATTGCCCAAACACTGGAATGCTGACGGCGGCGAGGATGATCAAGGCGGCGCTTGCTAAGAACCACGTGGAGCGAGACGGTTTGGCAATCAACATGATAGGCATTCTCCGATCAGAACATTGGCTGACTTGGTTTTGAATCCGCTCAATCCCTTGCCACTCCTGAAAACGGCCCCTGCCGATTCTCGTTTCAAACTGGGAGGCTTTCGGCAGCTGACGAGGAAGCATTCGAGCACAGGGGGAACCCTGGCACACCGATGCCGCTTTAAGGACACTATACAATCTTTCGGGGGGTGGGGATGCAAACTGAAATTTCCCGCTTCGGTGGTTCTTTATGTACCTGTCTGCAACTAACGGTAATGCACCGATCAAAATTCGGTCATTGTCGGCATGCGTGGGCGTTTTGGAGATGAGCCATCGAGTAAATATCCTCCGGCAGAGCCGGAGGCTTTACGGTCGCTGGCCCCTCAAAGGGGCCTGATCGCAACGGTGAAAAGCAAAAGCAACCGCCACAGCAAAAGCCCCACTGTGAAGGTGGCGCTGACCATGTGCGCAGAAACTACAGAAGGCATACCCCGGAACTGTCAAACCTTGGCTGGCTCCCCGGCAAAGCCGGGGGATCTCCTATGTTGCATCAGGAAAATTGCGTAAGGCCATCCAAATGCAATTGATCGGTCCCGGAATTCTCGAAACACGCCAAATCGTAGTCTTCGGTCAGAATGGCGTCCCCGTTCTCTCTCTCCCCAAATCCAGTCCAAGTCGACACCGATGGCCTCTCGAATTGCTTCCTCCTGATTCTTTTGTCACGAATTCGGGGCCAGCCAGGCGGTAGCGATAGTGAGGCGGAACGCGGGACTTGTCCCCCGCAGCCAGGAGGCCTCACCCATGGCCGATCTCCTGCATCTGAGCTGCCCAGGAGCGAGCATAGGCTCCGCCCAGCGCTACAAGCTGCGCATGGGTTCCTGACTCCACCACCCGCCCCTTATCCAGAACGTGAATGATGTCCGCGTGCATGGCCGTGGTGAAGCGGTGGGTAATCATAAGCGCCGTATTATCCTCGATTAGGGTGCGGAAGCGACTCAACCAATCCTGTTCCGCCCAAGAATCCATGGCACTCGTCGGCTCGTCAAGAATGACCAGCGAAGCCCTCCGGAAAAAAGCCCGGGCCAAGGCCATACGCTGCCATTCACCCCCGCTCAGCTCTGCTCCGCCAAACCATTTGCCCAGCAATGCCTCGAATCCACCTTCCAGACGTTCGATAGGCTCTAGAGCGCCTGCATCGTGCGCGGCCTGCCACACCCGCGCTTGGTCGGAAAGTCCTCGGATGTCTCCGAAGGCAATATTCTCCCGTACTGAAGCGTGGTAACGAACTGGATCTTGGAACAAGACGGTAATCTGACGACGCAGGGCTTCCTGGTCCAGCGCCCGCAAGTCCACCCCATCCAGGAGAATCCGCCCCTCATTGGGATCGTAGAAGCGACACATCAGCTTGATGAGGGTGCTCTTGCCTGCCCCGTTGTGACCCACCAGGGCCACCACTTTCCCTGTCGGTATGTCCAGATCGAATTCGTCCAGGGCTCGATGGAATCCTCCTGGGTAGGTGAAACTGACGCGCTCGAAACGAATTGAGTGTTTCACCGGCAACCCCTGCTCTCCTGCCTGGCCGGGAAGAATTGCCGGTTTAATTCCCAGAAACTCCTCAAGGTTTTCAACAAAGAGCAGGCTCCTGTAGATTTTTCCCGCGCCTTCCAAGAGAGACCGAAGCAGGACCTGGCATTGCTGGAAGGCCTGGAAGCAGAGCAGCAGGTCCCCCAATCCAACCTCTCCAGCCAGAGTCCGGTGCAACATCCAGCCCAAGCCCACCAAGCTGCCAGCCCAGGCCAGGAGCCCTCCTCCCAGTTCGGTTACGGCTCCTTGCCGCACGAGGCGCAGCTTCCCTTCCCTCAGGCTCTCCCGCAAGCTCTCAAAGGCATTGCGATGGTAGGTCCCCAGGTCGAAGAGGCGCAGCTCGGCGGCGGAGCTTTGGTCCGTGATCAACCAGTCCAGGTACCGCGCCCGCCGCTCCTGGTAGGTGTGCTCCAGGTTCCAGCTGTGTTCTTTCAGGATGTGACGGGCAACGAGAACCAATCCGGGAATCGCGGTGAAAACTAGAAGCAGGGGCAGCCATCCGGCATAGGTCCATAAAATCCCCGCCAGCACCAGAAAACCCAACCCGTTCTGGACCAGCGAACCGAGGTTCTCCAGCAGGGCCAGGGGCTGAGAAATGGCATCGCCCTGGGCCCGATACAACTGATCGTAGGATTCAGGATGGTCAAAGAAAGCCAGGTCCAGACAAAGGGCCTGCATATGAATCAAACGGTGGACCTCATCCTGCACTCGCTCTGCCTGCACCGCCCGGACCCAGGACAGGGCGCTGGACAAAAGCTGCCCGGCTACCCATAGGCTAGCGATTCCCAGGGCCGGAGGCGTGACGGCAACCCACTCCCGCGAAGCAACAAGCCGATTCACCAATGTCCTGAGCAGCAAGGCCTGGCCGGCGGGAATTAACCCCTGGCCCACGAGCAGGACACCCCAGGCCACAGTCCACCATCCCGCCGCACCCCACACCAGAGAAAGGGCGCGACGGCCTGCGGGCAGCTGGCGAAAGAACCGGTTTATCTGGCTGTGCAGCATGGATAGTAGGAACCTCACTAATTGGAATCAGCCAGACGGCGCAGGAACAGTCCTGAGCCCAGCCCTCGGAGCAGACTCTTGCCTACCTTTCCTGTAGTGTTCGGATCGACCCCTAACACTTGTCAAGGGCGCAGTAATCGCAGACCACTGGGGCGTGGGAAAAGGGAACCAGTAGGAGGAACGATCAAGCAGGGGTTTTCGGTGGAGAAGGGCGTTCGGAGAGGGAGGGATCAACGGTCTACGGGCGGGTTCCGTTTGCGGCGGCTTTGCCTGAGGCGGTAGCTGTCGCCGTTCATCTCCAGGATGTGCACGTGATGGGTAAGCTGGTCCAGCAGAGCGCCGGTGAGCGGCTCAGAGCCGAAGACTTCGGTCCATTCGTCGAAGGGCAGGTTGCTGGTGACCAGAACCGACGCGTGTTCGTAGTGTTGGCCTCGCTCCAGTAACCCGCATCGGCGCTAGCCGCGTCCGGTTTTCGGCCCAGGTTCTCTTCCACCCGGCCTAACATCGGCAGCAGTTGCCGGTTGTCGGTCGTCTCTTGTGTGACCGCCGCCACGATCACCTGCGCCGTCGCGTCCACCGCCGCCTGCGCGTTATAGCCCTGCAGGAAGCTGCCTTTGTTCGCTCCGTCCGGCATGATGCGGCTGTCCGGGTCGGTGAAGTTGCGCTGCGCCCTGGCTTCGGGCTGAGCCTGCTCCGGGTCCGGGCCTTGACGTCGCCCATTTCAACGAGCCTTCCTGCCCCACGCCTGCCCGGTGAACCGCCAGCACGGGACCAGTCACCCTGAAAGTGGCTCGCGGAAATGACACGCCTTCCAAGAACAAAACAGGTGAGCCACAATAGAGGCATGAATCAACGGGGCAAGGTGGACGCAACGGTGAGCCTTGGACGACACCAGAGGGCTTGCTCTGTATGTGCCCACCAGCAACGAGAAGAGATCGAAGCAGCCTTTATCGGCTGGCGAAGCCCGCGGCCATCGCAGAGGAGTATGGGCTGGCAGACCGGGCCAGCGTCTACCGGCACGCGCACGCGGTAGGACTCTTCCAGAAGTGCCAGCGCAACGCGCGGGCGGCTTTGGAGCGGATCATCGAGAAAGCCGGTGAGGTTGATGTAACGGCTTCCGCCGTGGTCGCTGCCGTCCAAGCCTATGCCACGATCAATGCTGCGGGTCAGCGGATAGACAGAACGGAAAGCGTTTCGATGAACGATCTTTTCGACCGGATGAGCACAGCCGAGCTGGAAAGCTACGCGCAGACGGGGGCATTGCCGGAGTGGTTCCGGGCGACGGCGGGGACAAGTGAGTAGTCACACCTTAATCTCGGTGTAGATTCACACAGACCGAAACGTCAGGCCCGAATCTCGAATCTCGCGATTTGGGCCTGAGTTAGCACTCGTTTTACGCTGAAGTGAGATTATCAATTGGTCTAATCTGAGAAAGTCGCGATAGACTCCGGACACACACTTGAACCAGATAGCTCCACTCAGCCCGATTCCGTTCCCCTCACCAAAGTTGAGCCGAGAAGCCGCCTCTGGCACACCAATGGCGGTTCGATTACTTTGGGTGCTGCTGCCCTGATTTGCTTGGTGCTTGGCGCTGTTCGGGGCTTCATTCAGGTGCTCCTCTTCTGAGGCCGGATCTTGCTTATGCAGCGGATAACTGGCGGCGAAGAACCAGGAACTGTGAACTAAGAACTGCGAATTAAGCGATAATTTACGGGGCTGCGGGTGCAATGAAGGGCATGCACCAACGGTGAATGCCGCATGTCACCGACTGGAGGTGCTGGCGTGGGTGTCACCCCTAGCGACTGTAGCGGGTGGCTGCCTTTTTCGCCTTCCCGGCCACCGCAAACTCTAGCAGCTCCTGCCCGCACCATCCCGCCCTGGCGAAGCTCGGACGGCCTAGCCGCCCTCGTGAACAACCCTACATCAGATTACAACGTGCTTTGCGATACCTGCACCGCGTCGGTGTCGCCGAGATCCTCGTAGTATATATTCGACCCGGGACTGCTCGCCGAATTGTCAATAATGATTCCGCTCGTGCCGCCGGTGGCGCTCAAACCAGCGACCTTCGTCGCGGTGGTGCCTGAACCTGCAACAGTAAATGAGTAGACGCAGCTACCGCCGCAGGTGGACACGTTGCCTAGCGCGGTCACGCTCATGAAGAGATAGTCGCTGCTGTTGTAATACTCAGTGACCGGCGAGCAGGTCGCGGCGCCGCTCGTTAAGGGGGTCCCAACAGGGGTGCTGAGCGACCCACCACCTCCCACTGGTACCCCTTCGAGCTGTGGGCTGCCGGAGCTTTGCGTTGCGCACACCCAGAAGTTCCCTGCGGTGCCAGGGTTTGCGTAATACGTGGCGTCAAACGCGCCATTGTAGACGATGTTCGCCGCCGTGGTGGTACCGAATGTCTGATGCGAATAGCCGCCCGGTCCATGACCATCTGGACCGCCGCTGGTGAAGTTGGCGGCAAAGTCGTAAACGCCGCTGTAACCGTCATCTGCGCTGTCGTCTCCCACAACGACATACACTAATTCGGCGCTCGAGTCGACGAGGGGCCCGTCGTAGACTCCGGGGCTTGTGCTGTGCGTTAACGACACGCTGGTTACTGACAGGGTACCGGTGGTGAGGAACGCGTAAAGCTTGCCGCCGGTATCTGCGGTCAAATAATTAGTACTGCCGACAAAGATCCGCCCGGACCCTGAGTCGTATACCGGGCTGCTGAGCTGATTTGTGCTGCCGACGCTCGTGGCCCACGCCTCGCTCGGTTTGGTGTTGTTAGTGCTCGAGTGGAACACGTTCTTGAATTGGTGCAACACGCCGCTATCGTCGCCAACGTACAAGACGTTGTTCGTGTAATCGACGAAAGGCGACGAGTGGCTGTCGGTGGCGGGGCCACTGATCGCGCCACACCAGACCTCAGGCGCGCTGCCTTGCGTGTCGCTGTTAACGGTGGTGTTCCCGGTGCACGATGTCGTGGTCACCGAGGTCACAGTTGACACGTTGCCGGTGGGCATCAGGACCACGACAAGGTATGCGCTGCTGCCGATGGTCTCCATAAAGGCGACCTCCTCCCCGTCCTCGGAGAGCGCCGGCGAGGTGGTCACCGTGCCGTAGGTGCCGCTGGTATTGACGGCTACGGCCCAGTACTGATTCGGAACAGTGCCGCAGCCGGCGTAGAGATTCTTGAAGGCAATAATGTTCGGTACGGAAGAACTACCGGTACCGCTCGTGGGGAAGACCACGTAGTCGCTACAGCTGTATGCACTGAGCTGAGTAGAGAGGAAGCCGTATTTCGCCGGATACACGCCCCCCGTGCCGGACGTTCCAGTGCCCATGCTCACGCTCCAGTCGTTCTTGAGTGACGGGCTGAATCCCTTCTTCTTGATAGAGATCGGCCGCGGAGTCCGCCCCGCCAGGCCTATAGTAGGCTCAACAGCTTCCGCTGTCCCGAGGGCGCTATTTCCGACGCCAGTGGCCTCCGCGATCCACTTCGCCCTGTAAGCGGCGTCTACGGCCGCGGGCCCTTGAACCGGCGCATTCCGCTTCAACTGCTGGAGCACGTAGCGCGGGTCGTTGACGACCTTGAGCCACTCATCGTGGCGGCCGCTTTGGATCGCCTCCTGCTCGGTGCCCGGGTTCGAGAACACAACATGATGGTGAGACCAATCATCTGGAAGGCCTGTGATTTGCGTGTTGCCAACGTGAACCGCCGGCGCCTGCCCAAGCATTGGAATGCTGACGGCGGCGAGCAATCCCAGGGTGACGCTGACCATCGACCACTTCGCGCAAGGCGAATTTGCATTCAACATAATTGGCATTCTCCGGTTAACTAGAATTTCCATTTTGCTTTCCCGGCTGCGAATCAATATACCCCCATTTGCTTCCGCCGGCGATCTTTTGCATCCATTCCAAGGCCAGAGCCCCGGGTGTGCCCCGCAGGGCCGTTGCCAGGACCAAAAAGCCATCATTTGCCCTATTTCGAAGCACTCTTTTCGGGCATTGGGATAGAGCTCGGGCGCATCTGTGTGTCAGGTAACCCCATATCAGCTGCCATTCCACGCCCCACCGTAGGATCGCTTGGGAAAGTGTAACCTGCTTTTCGCAAATTTCTGCACCACGGCGAAGGCGCTACCCATAGCAGGGTTAGTGGCACTGCGGACATGGTCCAATCGGAAACATGGCACTGATCAAAAACCGCGCACTCGCAGGCCGACGCCCGTGCTCAGAGTCGTCATGTTGCCGAGGCGACCACCTGAATGGTGAAGGTGCCCGATCACCCGGCGCTCCCTCCCTGATCAAATTGCTGCTGATGTAACCATTGGAGCCGAGAGTCGAGCCTATTGTGCCCACGGATGGCATGTCGAGTCGGCCTGGGGGATTTCACCCCAGGCCGCTCACGGAACCGTACGTGAGCCTCTCGGCTCATACGGCTCTTACCGGCCAGCCGTTGGTCTCAACCCCAGGCGCCAGTGATAG
>JBEKZJ010000163.1:0-11771 GCA_049509995.1 Occallatibacter sp.
CTGTTAGACCGTGGGCTTCTTCCTGCCAATTGAGGTCCGGAGTCTCCCCGGTCCCCAAGAGCGAGGGACCGGGGGCACCCTCGTGTGGTTTTTGGGGCGTCGAGACCGAGGCCACCCGCCCAGATTGCCGTTCAGTCCTGGGCTCCGGTTTCCGGGTCGGGGATGCTCCGGAGCGTCATCGAGTCGGTCAATGGAACGGCGTTTACCGAGACCGATCCTGTTAGACCGTGGGCTTCTTCCTGCCAATTGAGGTCCGGAGTCTCCCCGGTCCCCAAGAGCGAGGGACCGGGGGCACCCTCGTGTGGTTTTTGGGGCGTCGGCGAGGGACCGGGGGCACCCTCGTGTGGTTTTTGGGGCGTCGAGACCGAGGCCACCCGCCGCCTGCCTGGTCCGTCGGGAAGACACCCTGCTATCTGAACGGCGCGCGCCTGTTTTTCAACCTCGCTGCGGTCTCTTCGTTGTTGATATCCTTCAAGGATGAATACTGTCTTCTATTCCTGGCAGAGCGACAGGCCTGGGGCGGTTTGTCGCAATTTCATCGAGCGTGCTCTCCAGTCGGCCATCGACAGGCTGCGAGCCGACGTGGAGATTGAGCCGTCCCTGCGGAAAGATCTCGAACTCGATAAAGACACGAAAAACGTACCGGGCTCTCCCGCCATTTTCGACACGATTCTGTTGAAGATTGAGGCAGCCAGAGTTGCGGTTTCCGATCTTACATTCGTGGGCCGGCGCGAAGACGGGAGACCGATCCCAAACCCGAACGTTTTGATCGAATACGGTTATGCGCTAAAGAAACCCGGCGCTACGCGAATCTTTGCCGTGATGAACGAAGCGTATGGCGAGGCGTCGAATCAATCCCTGCCTTTTAATCTAGCGCATGTAAGATTTCCTATTCGATATTCGCTGGCTGAGACCGCATCAGAGGACCAGAAGAAGGAAGCGCGAAAAGCGCTCACGGATGCATTCGAGTCGGCCTTAAGGACAATCTTCAGTAGCAAGGAATATCAAGCGGAAGAGGCAAGGCGGGTTCCCTCGGCGCTCGATGTTGCTGCCATTCATAAAAGAGAGCAGGAGTATTCATACCGACTGTCCGCTCTCGGCTATGGAGACGGCCTAGAGGATGTCAACCAAAACGTAAAAACCTTGTTCGACCTCATCTGCGCCAAATGCAATGAAGTCGAAGCAAAACATAACTTGGATATCGAATGCGGCTTTCAAATAATTCCTCGCGAGAGAACGCAGGCTTGTGTCCTAAAGACACCGGATCTTGGAATCGTTGTGAATTGGGAGCAGCCCTTCATAAATTCGCTAGATCGCGCGAATCTCAACGTCGTTGAGTTGAGCGGGCGTCTTTATCTGCCTGGCCAGTTCCCGGGGGGAGCGTATTTTCCGCCGAAGGAACTTGACCGAAAAATCTATCAACCAACTCTCTCGGACGCGCTCGAGATCGGATGGGTGAAGCATGGAAAAACGATTCGGGAATCCCCTTTCATTTCGAACGAAGAATTTGCTGAAGGATGCGTCTCGCAGCTTTTGAATATGCTTCGAAAGGGCAATCGGTGAGAATAGCGTCTTACCTGAAGAGTTGAGGAAATGCCGCGCGAATCATCGCCCAAGTCCATCCCGCTCGGGCAATTGCCGGACCAAATCCCAGAGATTTTGCGGGCGCGAGGGGATAAAGCGGATGATCGTCACCGGGGTGATTTCTCGAGCCGCCAAAGCAAAGAGACCGGCGAGAGAGCCCAACTTCGGTCGCGGCCAGAGGACAGGGCTGATCGTCCGGCTTTTATCGGTGTCGGGTCTACGTCAGCTCATGATTGAGGAGTTGCAGCGCCGCAACTTCGCCGAGACAACCATCCGCTCCTACGTTCATGGCGTAGAGGACTTCAGCCGGTATTTTCATCGCCATACGAATACCCGGACACATCGAACCGGGCAGCTTTTGTAAGACCTCCGATTCAGTCGTAAGGTCGATTACTACCCGAAAGTCGGCATCTCGGAAGTTTTGAGATGCCGGGATTTGTACGCGGCTTATGCCGCGAACACGATTTTTCAAATTGGGGTGGGAGGGTTTGTGCCGGGGTTGAAACCTCGACCTACCGTGCAGGCCTTTCCAGGTGGCTGATTGAGGGCATGGGTTTCCCACCCTTTCCGCAGAAAGAAACGGAAAGGATGGGGCACGGAGCTTTTTGGGCGGGGTGGGTTTTAAAGCGGCTTGGTCGCGCTGGTTGGTTCAAGATCGAGATGTGGGGCACCCGCTGTGGTGCTGGATGGAGGGGTTGTCATGTACTACATGATCCATGCCACCGACCATCCGCATGGCCCAGCCCTCATGTCACGCGCCTACCGCAGCACTGTCCTGCCTCTTGAGCCGCCCGAGCAGCTCAAACTGGAATTGCAGCCCGTCTCTGCGGAGGGTACAGAGCTTCCTGCAGGCTCCCCTTAAAGCGAATTTTGCGGCGTTCTACGGCTGAACGATTTCCCACTCCAAGAATCCATTGCCCATAGCGGACCGCCGGCGATGTTCATCGAGCAGATTCCCACCGGCGGATGTGAAAACGGCTCGGTACTCACGGACGAAGATGCCGACCGCGGCGAAAAGAATCGCGAGGCCGGCGCAACGCCGGGTGCTGCCCAAGTCGTGACATCCGTCGCGAGCAACCGAGGGAAGCGCGGGGATACGCCATCGAACCCCTGGGCCGATCGCAGGCGCCTGACGGCCGAATGGTGCCCGGTTTCCAACCCCGCCGGGCGCGGCGTATCGTTGCTAGCTGTGACGAATGAGCGCGGATTGGAAAAAATAAACCAGCGGCACCGGGTGGGCCTGTTCAGCGTGGGTCTGGACACCTACTGGGGCCAGTTCGCCGGTTTGAGGGAGCGGCTGGAGGAGTATAACCGCACCATCGGGGCCAGGCTCGAAGGCTTTGGCGCTGAGGTGGTCAACCTGGGCATGATCGATGGGGCCCAGAAGGCTGCAGCCGCGGGTCACGCGTTCCGGCAGAGCGATGTGGACCTGATCTTTCTCCATGTGGCCACCTATTCGCTGTCCTCGACGGTGCTGCCGGTAGTGCGGCGCGCACGAGTTCCAGTCATCTTGCTGAACCTGTCTCCGCAGGCGGCTATCGACTACGAAGCCTTCAACCGCATGAAGGACCGGACGGCCATGACGGGGGAGTGGCTGGCGCATTGCCAGGCCTGCTCGGTGCCCGAGATCTCCAATGTCTTCCGCCGCTCGGGAATCGATTTCCACCAGGTGACAGGCCTGCTGGACGAGACCGACGAGGCCTGGGCGGAGATCGAAGATTGGCTGGCGGCTTCGCGCGTGGCCCACGCCATGGAGCACAACCGCCTGGGCGTGATGGGCCACTACTACAGCGGCATGCTGGACATCTACTCCGATCTCACGTTGCAGTCGTCTGTCTTCGGCACGCACGTGGAGATCGTCGAGGTCGACGAACTGTCGGCGCTGCGGCGTGAGGTCGCGAGCGAGGCGATTGCCCGGCGCGTGGCGCTGATTCGCGATGTGTTCGACGTGCAGGCGGATTGCTCGCAGGCAGAGCTGGAGCGGGCGGCACGCACCTCCCTGGCGCTGGACCGGCTGGTGGAGAATTACCGGCTGGGCTCGCTTGCCTACTACTACAAGGGCGCGGGAATCCAGGAAAACGAAGACACGCTGAGTTCCATCATCGTGGGCAACAGCCTGCTGACGGGGCGCGGGATTCCGGTGGCCGGAGAACTGGAGATCAAGAACGCGCAGGCCATGAAGATTCTGGACTGCCTGGGCGCGGGCGGCTCGTTCAGCGAGTTTTATGCCAACGATTTTGTGCATGATGTGATCCTGATGGGCCACGACGGACCTGGGCACATTGCCATTGCCGACGGCAAGCCCAAGCTGCGGCCGCTGGGCGTTTACCACGGCAAAGTGGGCAGCGGCCTGTCGATCGAGATGAGCGTGAAGCATGGGCCAGTGACGCTGCTTTCCGTGGCCGAGGATGGGCGCGGGTCGCTGAAGCTGGTAGTGGCCGAAGGCGAGTCGGTGGCGGGTCCGATCCTCGAGATCGGCAACACCAACAGCCGCTATCGCTTCCCCATCGGGGCGCGGGCGTTCCTTGAGGAGTGGAGCCGGCAGGGCGCAGCGCATCATTGCGCCATCGGACTGGGGCGGCAACTTGCAAAGCTAGCCAAGCTGGCGGCTCTCTTGGGGATCGAGTGCGTGCGCGTGTGCTAGGCGTTGTTTCTGAAGATCGGGGAAGATCGTGGCCGACGGGCGCAGATTCCCTCCGCATCAGATCGTTGCGGCTGGCAGCCTGGATTCGTCAGGCTAATCTTCTGCCTTCGCCGTACCATCCGCCACAAGAGCATTCCCAATAACAGAAAGAAGACCGTCCCGGCCGTGATGCGGACCAACTCGGCGTGCTCCACCGCAGACTCCGGCTACCTTTCCGGCCTGGCGCGATGAATGGGCTCGACCTGCTTGTCGTAGCGTCCGCGCAGGGCGTTCCAGCGGATGATGGCGATCTCTTCGAGCATTTTCATGCCATCTTTGAGGTAACTCATGCGGGTGCGGGCGTCGTGATGCCAGCTCACGGGCACCTCGACAATGCGGTAGCCGCGCTTGAGGGCGATGAACAGGATTTCCGGGTCGAAGCCCCAGCGCTCGATGGTCTGGAGCTGGAAGACGGTCTGGGCGGCGGCGCGGGTGAAGGCCTTGAAGCCGCACTGGGTGTCGGCAAAGCGCAGTCCCATGACCGTGCGCACGACGGCGTTGAAGCAGCGGCCGAAAAACTGCCGGTAGAGCGGCTGGCGATGGGTCTGGCGGCTTGTCTCAAGCCACCGGGAGCCGATGGCGATGTCCGCACCCTGGGCGATGGCCGCAAACAGCCCTTCGGCCTCCTCGATGGGCGCCGACAGGTCGGCGTCGGTGAACATGACTACCTCGCCCAGGGCCTGCAGCAGGCCGGAGCGCACGCTGTAGCCCTTGCCCCGATTGCCGGGGTTTTCAAGCAGGCGGACTTCAGGGGCATTTCTGGCAAAATCCCTGACCAATTCGGCGGTCGCGTCGCTTGAGCCGTCGTTGACTACGATCACCTCGGCATCCCAGCAGCGCTCGCGGATGCACGTCACCACCGACTTGAGCGTCGCCGGGATGCGGGCACTCTCATTGAAAGCCGGAATGACGATGCTGTACTTGGGATACTGTGTCACGCTGAAAACCACCGTCTGGCCAGCGGGCCGGATTCGTTTTGCGTCCGTCTGGAATCGCCTGGGCTTGCTTGCCAGAGAAGAACCTCCGCCATGATAACGCACTTGGCTTGCCCGGCCCGCGCCAACACCGCTGCCCGGCCGTCTTCCGCCAACCTGTTGATGGGCAAAGGCTCAATTCCTACAAAGGCTCTTTCTTTTTCACGCTTTCCGGCGCAAAATCCGTTTATGCTGTGAGCGGAGGCCTAAAGGATATGACAAAGGCAGACCTGGTGGAAAAGGTGACCGGCTTGGGAGACCTGACTCGCCGCGACGGCGAGGTCATTGTTGAAACCATCTTTGGTTCCGTGATCGGCGCCCTGCAGAGCGGAGACAAGATTGAGATTCGCGGCTTCGGGTCCTTTCGCATCCGCCAACGCAATTCCCGCATCGGCCGCAACCCCAAGACCGGCGACCGCGTCGAGGTTCCCGCAAAACGGGTTCCCTACTTCAAACCTTCCAAGGAGCTGCGCGACCTGGTGAACCCCGGCGAGGCTGCCAAGGTCTCATAAGCGCCCCCTTGCAGAGAATCTTCGCGCTTCCATCAGCCTTTCTGAATACCCTGCAGTTGCAAGGCCTTGCTGGACCGCCGCGTTCCGAGTCATAGCCGGAAACGCGCACTCGAAAAAGGTCCAGCCTAACGCGGCCGGATGCCGATCACGCTCATCATGCGTCCCGCGTGGCCGCGGGAGGCTCGATGAGAGAAGAACAGCTCCGGCTGGCAGCTTGTGCAGCCGCCTATCAATTTGATTGACCGGGGTTCGAGGCCCGCGCTGAGCAACTGGCGGCGGTTGGCTTCCACAAGGTCCAGGTGCAGGCTGGGACCAATGGGCGAGTGGCCCGGAGCGCGCTGGGAAAGAAACAGCATGGGATACCTGGTCCGCACCGGATCGCTGTCGTCGACCTCGCGGAAGAGTTCATCGGCATAGGCGAACTGGGACTCGAAACTGGAGAGCACCTCTTCGCCCACGGCGTAGCAGCAGGCGCCGATGCCGGGGCCGATGGCGGCAATCAAATCTTCAGGCCGGGAGCCGAATTCGAGGCGCATCCGGCCCACACCGGTCTCGACAATCCGCTTTACCGTGCCCCGCCAGCCGGCGTGGAAGGCGGCCACGGCCCGCCGTTTGCGGTCGGCCAGCAGCACCGGGATGCAGTCGGCGGTCTGTACTCCCAGCAGCAGTCCGGGCTCATCGGTCATCACGCCGTCGCCCTTCCAGGGCCGCTCCCGGGCGGCGTCCCCGGCGGTGGCGACGACCAGGAGGCTCGAATGAATTTGGCGGAGAACGATCAGGGGCGTGGCCGCGTTTCCTGTGATCGCCGCGGCGAGGAGCCGGCGGTTGTGGCCCACCGTTTCCCGGTCGTCGACAGCGGTAAAGCCGAGATTCAGCTCGCCCGGCGCGCCTTCAGCGCAGTACGCCCGGCTCAAGCCTCCTTTGCGGGTGCTGAAACCGTGCCACAGCCAGCTCGTCTTCTGCCGGCCCGGCTTTTCCCAGCCGGGAACCGCGAGCCACTGGACGCCATTCGGCGCCACTCGAGGAACGGGCGCGGACTGCAACAGCTCCTCCGGCGCCGCGCGTGCAAAGCGTACCCGGAGGGGGACGGCGGCGGACTTGCACCCCAGCGACGAAGACCCATCGCTGGGGACCCCGGACTTCCACCCCAGCGACGAAAACCCATCGCTGGGGACCCCGGACTTGCCGCGAAGGTTGCGAACCGGGCCCGCAGCCCGAGAACGGGCGTCGGTCGCCTCGACTGCGCGGTCAGGATGAGCGTTTGGGGTGGAAGAGGACAGCATCTGGCTTTGATTTTATCCGGCGGCAGAGTCCAGCAGGGGCAACCACTGTCAGGCGAGCAGATGGGCCTGCCTTCCGGCAGGCCCGTTCGAGAGGCATTTGAGGGAGGGGATCCAGGGGGGGTTTTTGGGGGAAGAGCCCATAAAGGGCCTTCAAAAAGGAGTAGACACCTTTCGTGGAAGGGACAATTTTCGGGGATGCCTCTGCTTGTTATTTAGTCAGATGCGAGAATGCGAAAAAGGTTGCGCCGCGCGAATCGATTTTGTTCGAAATCGATTGCAGTGATCCGGCCTGGGCCCAGGCGCCTTTTACCGGTCTGGCACCCCCCGTGCACAAAATGACAATAATCAACTTGCATAGATCAATCTGACTCGGCACTCTCAAGAGTGTGAAGCGGGGGTATTACTTCGTCCTGATCGGAATTCTGATCGTGGGACTCGTCTACATCTATCTGCATCGGCAGGAGCTTGGACTCACCGGTCCCCACAGTTTCGGGGCCGGTTACGCCAGGGACGGCGAGCCCGCCTGCCCCGAGGATCACCCTGCAACCATTGTCTGGCAGAAGGTCGACCGTACCCCCGACGGCTTCAAGGTGGAGATGCCAACCGACGTCAAAGAAATCCAGATCCCGGCCTACAACGAGCGCGGCGGAACGGAACAGGTGGACATGATCTTCTCCAACCCCGATGCCGAGACCACCTTTTCCGTGGCCTGGGCCGATAATCCACCCGTGGCGCGCGTCAACAACCGGGCTCCGGACAGGACCCTGGAGATGGCGCGCGACGATGCGGTCGCCCGCACCCAGACCACTCTGGTCAGCGAATCGGCGAGCAACACGCAAGGCTTTCCAGGGCGCGAATTTGCCGCCCGCAACACTGGCGGCGGCATCCTGAATTCCCGCCTGATCTATGCCGGCTCGCGCCTCTACATGCTCATCGCGGCCTTCCCCTCGGTAAGCGCCCGCCGGGATCGCGATGTGACCCGGTTCTTCAACTCCTTCACCATCACCTCGTCCTCCGGCGACGTGGAGCCCGCGCCCCTGGCCCCCGCAAAAAAAGACTAAGGTCTTTTGCTCCATGTAACTCAAGCTACCCCAGGTTTCAAGAGCGAGGAGCGCCCGCCACCACGGCAGGTGAGAGAGCCGGCAGGACTGCCCGGCGGAAGACGTTCTCAACTCCCGCCGGACGGCGGATTTGAACCCCGGCGCCAGTGGGGCTCCGGCTTTGGCGGAGGGGGTTATCAGGAAGTAAATAAAATTGTACGGGAAAAAGGAAGATCGAAGGTCGCGAATTTTTTGTTTGCACTTCGAAGGTGGTTTGTGCTTAAATGCCGCGTTACCTCCCCCCCAAGGTTGCTCGTTCCAGACCGTGGCAGTCCGCTCCATGCCGCCAGGCGTTTGCGGCCACGGAATGGGTCTTGGTGCTGCTCGTTGTGAATCGCAAAGGGCGCGTGGTTGTCGGCGCGCGTTGGGCTCGGTGACGGCCGGAGAAAACACCCGCTGAGAGAGCTCGCTTCTCCCCGGTCCAAACAATATCTGAAAGCCGTTGGAGATGAGTTCCTGGCAGCGTTTGTTCATCCGCAACCTGTCGTTGATTCCGGGCGTTCTTGCCGCCTCGGCATGGGCCGGGATCACCGTAAAGGCACGGACCTGCCGGCCTATCTCACACTTGCTTTCCTGCGTTGTGAAAGGACGAATTCCGATGAAAAGCTGGAAATTGCATCTGCTCGTTTTCGGTTGCATTCTTGCAGGCTTGTGCTCCCCAGCCTGGGCCGGCGAGACTCCCATCACCTTTGGCCAGACAGTGTCCGGAACGATCAGCTCCGCGGCTCAGACCAACAGCTACACATTCAGCGCCAACGAGAACGACATTCTCGACCTGGCCGCGGCCACAACCAGCGGAGACCTCAGCCCCAACATTCAGCTTTTCACGTCGAATGGAACGCCAGTCACTCTTCCCAAAGCAGCCAATTGCTTGAGAACCACCATGGAGGAGGCGCCGGTCACGCTTCCGGCCAGTCCGGGCGGCACTTATACGATCAGCATCAGCGACTGTACTGGCTCTTACACGGGAACTTACGATCTTTACCTCCAGCGGCTCAACGGTCCGGGTGGAACCGTTGCGCCTCTTCCTTACGGCGAGACAACGGCCGGCACGATCGCCTTAGGCGTCCAGAACAATACCTATACCTTCAGCGCCAGCAAGAATGACCTCATCGACTTCACCATGTCCAGGACGGGCAATCTCGCTCCGAGAATCCGCCTCTATAATTCGGCGGGAACCGAACTCGGCACTGCCACCAATTCCGGCTGCCTCAGTCCCGAAGTCGAATGGAACGGGGTCCAGATGCCGGCGAATGATACCTATACGCTGTTGGTAGGCGACTGTTCGAATCTCTGGACCGGCACATATACGCTGTACGCGCAGAGAACGAACAATCCCTCCGGGGCAATTCCAGTTCTGTGGGGCCAGGTTCAAACCGGTTCGATCGCCGAAGCGGCGCAGAGCGACACCTACACCTTCGAGGGAACCGCCAACGACACCGTCGATTTCACCGTGGTCCGCAGCGGCAACCTCAGTCCCAAGATCCGCATCTATAACCCCGATGGAACGCTGTTCCAGTCTGCCAACATCCCCGGCGGCGGCTGCCTCAGCTCCACTACAAAGTTGAGCAACATCCAGCTACCCGCAAGCGGCGCCTACACCGTTCTGATCGGCGACTGCACGGATTATTGGACCGGCAGTTACGCGCTTTCGACACAGTGCTTCGGAACCTGCCTGTTGCCGGCGCCGACGCTCGCTTCGCTGTCGCAGACCAGCGTCCTAGTCGGTAGCGGCGGCTTTACCCTGACGGTGTACGGCGCCAATTTCGTCAACGCAGAATCCAACTCGGTGGTACAGTGGAACGGCAACGCCCTCGCGACCACATGGGTCAGCCTCACTCAAATGACGGCCGTGGTTCCGGCCTCGGACCTCACTACCGCAGGCTGTTATCCAGTAACAGTATTCACGCCCGCTCCCGGCGGTGGGACTTCTTCGCCGATCTCATTCTGCGTCGACAACCCGGTGCCGGCCACGACATCGCCGCTGTCGCCCGCCAGCGCCATCGCGGGAACCGCGGCCTTCACGCTGACAGTGACCGGCTCCAACTTTATCCCGTCCTCCCAGGTTATGTGGAATGGCAACAGCCTCGCAATAGTCTCCCAGACCGCGACGCAACTGCAAGCTACGGTCCCGGCCTCTGACATTGCAAACGGCGGCACAGCCTCAGTTACTGTCTTTAATCCCACGCCAGGTGGCGGGACCTCCAACGCGCAGACGTTCACCATTGACAATCCGGCGCCGGTCATAACTCCGCCGCTCTCACCCACCAGCACCATCGCGTTAGGACCGGCCTTCACGCTCACCGTTACCGGCTCCAACTTCGTCTCGTCCTCCCAAGTTCTGTGGAATGGCAACAGCCTCGTAATAGTCTCCCAGACCGCGACGCAACTGCAAGCTACAGTCCCGGCTGCAGACATCACAACCGGAGGCAGCGCCTTGGTTACGGTCTTCAACCCGACCCCAGGGGGCGGAACCTCGGCTGCGCAGACTTTCACCATTAACAACCCGGTGCCGGCCACGACATCGCCGCTCTCGCCCGCCAGCGCCATAGTGGGAGGCCCGGCCTTCACGCTCACCGTGAACGGCTCCAACTTCGTCCAGTCCTCGTCCGTGCAGTGGAACGGCAGCGGCCTCGCCACCACTTATGTGAGCGCGACCGAACTGCAGGCAGCGGTTCCCGCCTCTGACATTGCGACTACCGGCACCGCATCAGTGGCTGTCTTCAACCCCACCCCCGGCGGCGGAACTTCCGCGACTCAGACCTTCAACATCAACAACCCGGTGCCCGCCACAACCTCGCTCTCGCCCGCCAGCGCCACACCGGGAGGGGCAGCCTTCACGCTTACGGTGAAGGGCTCCAACTTCATCCAGAGTTCGACGGTGAACTGGAACGGCAGCGGCCTCGCCACCACTTACGTGAGCGCGACGCAACTGACGGCTGCGGTTCCGATGGCCGACATCGCTACTGCCGGTACCGATCAGGTGACCGTCTTCAGCCCCACGCCCGGTGGCGGGACCTCTTCGCCTGCATTGCCGTTCGTTGTCGCAGTGCCTCCGGCGCTCACCGCTCCCACGCCGGGCAGCACGTTTACCGGCTCCAGCGTGGTCTTCACGTGGACGGCCGGGAGCGCGGTCACGGAGTACCAACTGTGGCTGGGCACCACCGGGGTAGGCTCGCAAAACCTGTATAACTCGGGTATCACGACAGTAACCACTGAGACCGTGAGTGTGCCCACATACGGAGTAACCGTGTACGCCCGGCTGTGGTGGGAAATCAGTGGAGTCTGGCAGTCTGCCGACTACACCTACACCGAATCGGGCACGCCGGTGCTTCCGGTGCTCACCACTCCCGCGCCGGGCAGTGTGCTGTCCGGTTCCAGCGTGGCCTTCACGTGGACGGCCGGGGGCGGGCCCGCAGCCTACCAACTGTGGCTGGGCACCACCGGAGTGGGCTCACAAAACCTGTATGACTCGGGTGCAACGACGGCTACTACAGAGACCGTGAGCGGTCTGCCGGCCAACGGGGCGCCGGTGTACGCCCGGCTGTGGTGGGAACTCAGCGGAGTCTGGAAGTCTGCCGACTACGTCTACTTCGAGTCGGGAACGCCAGTGCCTCCAGCGCTCATTACTCCCG
>JBEKZJ010000164.1:0-11428 GCA_049509995.1 Occallatibacter sp.
CAGAATGGGTGCCCCAGGTCTCGCTTTTGAGACCTGGGAGACGACATATCCACACGGTCGCGGTACCAGAGCGTAAAACTGCTTCTGCGGACGTGGCGCTCCGCCGTTGCCATCGAACGCGATGACATTCCAGTCCGGCTGCCACATCATCCAGGCTTCTGCGCCCATGTCGCGAATATCCATTCGCACCGTGTCCGCCATGAATGATGCGCCCCACACTTCGGTTTTGTCTCCCTGGTTAGGAAAGCAGCAACCCACCTCGCTCATCCAAATAGGTTTGTAAAGCTTCTCGGCCGGCAGTTTGCACTCCCGCAATCCCGCAGGATTGTTCGCCGTACGGTAATCGTGCGTATTGAACCGGCGAGCAGCGCTATTCGCATTGAGATAGCGGGCGCCTCACCTGCGGCGCCGCCTCATTACGTCTTCGACTGGTAGACTCTGAAGAACGGTGAGTCGATCTCATCTGGCGTGGCTGTTCACGAGGCCGGGATGCACACCGTCAGGAAGCGAGCCATGTTTCTTCCCACAGAAGACCTTCGCATCAAATGGACCAAAGTCGTTCTTCCCCCTGCGTTTCTTGAGGAAGAGCTTCCCCTGACCGAAGCTTCCTCGTCCACCATCATCCACGCCCGCAACGAGGTTTCCGAAATTCTCGCCGGGCGCGACCCGCGGCTGCTCGTCCTGGTCGGCCCTTGCTCCATTCACGACACCGAAGCCGCACGCGAGTACGCCTGGCTGCTCAAGAGCGCAATCGCGGAGTTTTCCAGCGAACTGCGCATCGTCATGCGTGTGTACTTTGAGAAGCCCCGCACCATCACCGGATGGAAGGGGCTCATCAACGACCCCTATCTCGATCAGTCTTTCAAGATCAACGATGGTCTGCGCCTGGCGCGGCGCCTGCTGCTGGACTTAGCCGAGATGGGCGTTCCGGCGGGAACGGAATTCCTGGACATGATTTCGCCTCAGTACGTTGCAGGTCTGGTGAGTTGGGGAGCCATCGGAGCTCGAACCACCGAGAGCCAGGTTCACCGTCAACTGGTCTCGGGAATCTCCTGCCCGGTGGGCTTTAAGAATGCGACCTCCGGCGACGTACAGGTCGCAATCGACGCCGTCCTCTCTGCTGCTCATTCCCACACGTTTCTGGGACACACCAAGTACGGTCAATCCGCCATCTTCGTCACCACCGGAAATCCCGACTGCCACATCATCCTGCGGGGCGGCAGAAAGATGGTGAACTACACGGCAGAGGCCGTAGCCCAGACCGCCCTGCAAATGGAAACAGCAGGGATCGAGCCGCGCATCATGATCGACGTGAGCCACGCCAACAGCAACAAGGACCACACCAGGCAGGCGCTTGTGTGCCACGATGTCGCCCGGCAGATTGCCGATGGCAACCGCCGCATCATCGGCGTCATGATCGAGAGCAATCTGGTCGCTGGCTCCCAGCGGATCATCCCAGGGCAGCCGCTGGTCTATGGGCAGAGCATCACCGACGGCTGCATCGACTGGGCTGAAACTCATACGCTGCTCAACGAACTCGCCGCCGCCGTTCGAGCCAGGCGAACCGCTGAGCAGTCCGGGAGCTCCACTTCTCGATTTTGAGAAGTGGGAATCTACGACCTGAGACCCGCCGACCAATCTGTACGCGCTTGTAAAATTCAATGTTGGAGCGGCGCAATCGTGGGATAGTCGCGAGACGGCTGTCCAGTCCATTTGGGGGCCCACCTTCGATCGATTCAAGACATGGCTATCTGTGGGTAAGTGAGAAGCCAGGGTGGGGGATTGAGATTGATGAGAAAGAGGCAGCCAAGTCGCCGTTTACAGCCGGCCCGCTCAATGGTGGCTGGGGAGAGATACGGCTGCGGGACGGCACCGTGATCAAGCAGTGAGGTCCAGGCATGCCGGTACCGGTCCGGCCCTGTGCCGCCCCTGAGACTGTTCAGCAACCTATGCGCGGCCGGGTGTGCGCGCGAAACAGGATTTGAATATGGAGAGCTGCATGAGAAATGGGATTGTATCTACCTTGTTGGCCTTTGCCGTTCTGGCGGCATCCCCTGCAATGAGCCAGGTCAAGATGACGCGCGACCAAATGCTCTTTTACACCTCGGACTGGAAGGGCGATCGATTCCCGGATGGACGCCCGAAGTTGCCGGACGCGCTGCTCAAACGGGCGGTGGACATGTCCATTGAAGACATTTGGGAATTTCTGCGCGCGCAGGGCTATCAAAATCAATTTGAAGGGGGCTGGCAGGCGCTTCACATTGAAAAGCCCTTTGCCGGCCGCGCGCTCACGGCGCAATATATGCCCGTCCGGCCGGATATGGCCAAAGCCATTGCAGGCGAGGGAAAGGCGGAGGGACGCGTGGGCGGAACCAATATGTGGCCCATCGATGAATTGCAGATCGGCGACGTCTACGTTGCGGACGGCTTTGGAAAGATCGTCGAGGGTACTTTGATCGGTTCCAATCTCGGCAATGGAATCGCCGCGCACACACATACGGGATTTGTCTTCGACGCCGGCATAAGGGACCAGGAGGAAAACCGCGAGATTCCGGACTTCAACGGGTTTTATCGGGGCTACGATCCCTCCGCGTGGGCCCAGATGGAATTGACGGCGATCAATGCGCCGATTCGTATTGGACGGGCGGTCGTGTTGCCGGGGGACCTGGTCCTGGCCAAGACGGAAGGAGTTCTTTTCATCCCGGCTATCCTGGCCGAAGAGGCCATCAGCGTGGCGGAATTCACCGGGCTCAAGGACGACTATAACTTTGAATTGAACCGCCAGGGCAAGAATGGAGCTCAATTCGAAGGAGGATGGACTGCGGAAAAATATGACGGCTTTGCCAGGTGGATCGAAGCTCATCCCGATAAGCTGAAAATGCCGCGCAGTGAATTTGACGCCATGTTGGCCAAGGCAAAGGCGCACGCGGAGCATTGAGCTTTGTTCGCCGAACCTGCAGCCCCATTGAAAGGGCACGGTTTGACAAGCGTCCCGGCCGGCCCGGAGATAGAATGGGCGTTGGCCTCCGAGGGAATGGGTGTGCGAGCCAGCCGGCCTCTTATTGAACCTGATTGGAGCTTCACGGTTCGGAAATTGAAAAGATGAATAACCCGGCGAGAAAGCCCGGCTACTGCCCGCCTGTACGTTACTTGCTCGTGCTGTGGCTGCTCGTCCTGAGCGCCGTGGCCTACCTGGATCGCACCAATATCTCCATTGCCGGTGTCGAGATCGGCAGGGAATTCAAGATTGATAATGCTCATCTGGGATGGGTCTTCAGCGCATTTCTCATCGGTTATGCCGCTTTCCAAATCCCCGGCGGAGTCCTTGCACGGCGCTTTGGCCCGCGCCCCGTGCTCGCGCTCAGCGTCATCTGGTGGGGAGTTTTCACAGCCCTGACCGCGCTGGTGCCTCCAGGCATGCGCGGCGCTCTGCTCGTCCTGATCCTGGTTCGGGTTGCATTGGGGGCCGGCGAGGCGATCATGTATCCGGCAGCAAACCAGTTTGTTGAGCGCTGGTTTCCCATCGGGGAGCGAGGCAAAGCAAACGGCATGATCTTCGCCGGTGTCGGGCTGGGAGCGGGACTCACTCCGCCATTGCTGACGGCCATCCTCCTGCGTGATGGGTGGCGTGCGTCCTTCTGGTTCTGCGCGCTCACAGGATTGCTGGCGGGAACGGTGTGGTACCTGGCCGCGCGCAATACTCCCGAGGAGCACGCGTGGGTGCGTTCCGCAGAGCTTGAGACCATTGTCCGCGGCCGTGGCGACGCATTAAATCGAACCGCGGGGCCGTACAGCCGGTCCGATCGCAGGCCTGGGACGCCGTGGACAAGAATCTATTCGAGCAAGGAGATTCTGGCCCTGACATGGAGTTATTTCACCTACGGCTACGTGGCGTGGATTTTCTTCAGCTGGTTCTATATCTACCTGGCCGAGGTGCGCGGTCTTAATCTGAAGACCAGCGCGGTGTATTCCATGCTTCCCTTCATCGCCATGACGCTCGGCTCTCTCTCTGGTGGCGTAGCCAGCGATTGGCTCGCGCGCCATCTCAATGCTCGAACCGGACGGTGTCTTCTGCCGGCGTTCGCCCTTGGATGCACCGCGGTTCTTCTTCTGTTGGGATCGAGAGCGGCTAACGCCCAGGTTGCAAGTGTTGTGCTGGCATGCGGGGCCGGCGCTTTGTATCTGTCGCAGAGCTGCTTCTGGTCAGTCACTGCCGACTTTGCCGGAGAGCACGCAGGAGTCGCCTCCGGCACCATGAATATGGGCGGTCAAATTGGCGGGGCCGTAACTGCCTCGCTCACGCCGTTGATCGCATCGCATTTGGGATGGGAGGCATCTTTTCTGACGGCCGCCATCTTCGCGACATCGGGCGCGCTGGCCTGGCTCGTCGTGAATCCCGACGCCAGGCTTTCGGCAATCGGCGGTTCTCAGCCGGCAAGGCAGCCGGAGAGCTCCTGATTAAGGAACTCCTTTGATCCGCTCCGTGTTCCGCGGTCTTACCCGGCTTTTTTTGAGCGCCAGGGCTGTCGTTGCCATTCCCTTGATAAGACTTCTTCTCGTCATATAGGAATTCATCCTTGCATGCTCCCATAAATCGAAATGTATTGCGGCCTGGGATTCTTCCACAGAACAATCTCCTCCGTCTACCCAGACTCACAGGCTCGATGTTGAACCGGGGAGCAAGTCCGGCATAGCGTGCTTGATGGGAAATATTCAGCCTGGCAATTGGCGAGTCGATCCGCGGAGCGATCGACCCATGCAAGCGCGGGAGTAGGATGGGATACGAAAGTTTTGGGAGGAAAGAGTGAACATGTCCGATGACAACAGGCCCGCCTTCAATCGTCGCAGCGTTTTAATGTCCTCTTTGGCCGTGCTGGCCGGCGCAGTTCTTGGCCGGACAGCAGAGGCCGCGGAGCCCGCCATCAAGAACGTGAACCGCGCCTCCAGCCCGTCCACCTTGAAGATTACCGACATGCGCTATGCGGTCGTGGTCAAGCCGGGGCCCAGTCCCTGCGTCCTGATTCGCATCGACACCGACCAGGGCGTGTATGGCCTGGGTGAAGTGCGCGACATCGCAGGTCCTCAGTACGCAATGGTGTTGAAGAGCCGCATCGTCGGCGAGAATCCTCTCAACATCGACTATCTCTTTCAAAAGATCGCCCAGTTTGGCGGCGGCGCGCGACAGGCAGGCGGTGTGTGCGCTGTGGAGATGGCGCTTTGGGACATCGCAGGCAAGGTATACAGCATCCCCGTCTACCAGATGCTCGGCGGCAAATGGCGTGACTCCATCCGCATCTACGCCGATACAACGGAGTCGCTGGACCCGGCGGAATATGGGCGCCGAGCCAGGGAACGCAAAGCGATGGGCCTTACGTGGATGAAGATGGACCTGGGCATCGACGTGCTGAAGGGAATACCGGACACCGTGATGCAGCCTGCCGGCCTGGACAAGTGGGAACAGCACAACCAGCCTCACCCTTTTATCGCCACCGAAGTGACCGACAAAGGGATCGACCGTCTCTCGGAGTACGTTGCCGCGGTGCGCGACAACATTGGATACGAAATGCCCTTGTCGATGGATCACCTGGGCCACATCGGCGTCAAGTCTGTCATCCGCCTGGGCAAAGCGTATGAGAAATTCAACCTGGAGTGGATGGAGGACGTCATTCCCTGGTACTACACAGACCTGCTAAAAGAAATCAGAGAAGCCAGTCCAACGCCCATCCTGACCGGCGAGGATATCTATGAATTCACTGACTTCGAGACGCTCTGCAAGGAACACGCCGTCGACAAGATTCATCCCGACCTCGCAACCTCCGGCGGCATTCTGCAGACGCACAGGATCGGCGACATGGCCTATCGCTATGGCGTGCCGATGGCCATGCACTTTGCGGGAACGCCGGTGGGTTGCATGGCCTGTGTCCATTGCGCCGCGGCCACCCGCAACTTCCTGGCGCTTGAGAACCACTCCCTCGACGTGCCTTTTTGGCAGGACTTGGTTACAGGCATTGAGAAGCCCATCATCGACAAGGGCTTTATCAAGGTTCCGGATACCCCCGGCCTGGGAATTGCCCTGAACGACGATGAGTTGAAACGGCATCTGAAGCCTGGAACGGGGTACTTCGAGCCCACGCCCATGTGGGACGAACCGCAGTCCTGGGACGACGCTCTGTTCAGCTGATGCCTTCGCGGGCCAGCCGCGCTGAATCCCTTGCCCGTCTTCCCTGCTCAACCCCGTGAAGCCGGTGGTTCTCGAACTGTGTTCCGCATTAGGCGAGCAGGTGTGTCTCGCCAAAACTCCATGCGGGCGCAACTAGGACCTGTTCTTTGAACTCGAAGGCATTTCCGAAAGAGATTTTCAGCTGAGCGCGTATTGATCCGTGATACGAGGAGTCACAGTGGTGCTTTCGCATCGGCCGAACAAGTGTTATCGGACACACTTCACTGGCATCACGAGGTCAGCGAGAGATGCGCCGAGCAGGAGAGCAGGCGGCCAGATCGTAGCGGTGATGCAGACCGCCGAGTCTTGGCAAGGATATGACGCGCTGACTTGCAGATGGTCCTCTTCGAAGCTCGCTTCGCCCTTAGCTGCAACCGCTGGTCGACCCGCAGCTCATGCAGCGGTAGCAACTGCCGTTGCGGACCATGATGGCCCCGCAGGTCGGACAACTGGGGGCGTCGCCCATCTCGTACATACCGCGCATGGCGTCGGCCGCATGGTAGATGCCGCGATCCTTCAGATGGGGCCCGTGCGTGGGGCTGGCCGGCGAAGCTTGCCGGGCCTGAGCCTCCGGCGCAATGCCGCCGCCTCCTGCCGCGCCGCCGCTCTGGCCGCTAATCTGGTTCAGGCGCTTGGCTACCTCCTCGGCCAGCCTGGCCAGATGGTGCTGCGACGCGACCGCGTCCTCCTCCGGCTCGGCATCCGGAATCAGGCTGGGCGAGGCGGGCAGTTGCGGCGCCTGCGGTGCCAGTCCGGCAAACAGCATCAGTTGCGTGCCTGAGAGGAAGCGCAGATTCAGCCAGCGGAAGATGTAGTCCATCAGGCTCTTGGCGTAACCGATCTGCTCATTGCCGGTCCAGCCGGAGGGCTCGAAGCGGGTGTGGGCAAACTTCTCGCACAGCACCTTGAGCGGCACCCCGTGCTGCAGCGCCAGCGAGATCGAGGTGGCAAAGGCGTCCATCAGGCCGGAGACGGTGGAGCCCTCCTTGGCCATCTTGATGAAGATCTCGCCCGGCTGGCCGGTGGGGTAGAGGCCGACGGTAATGTAGCCCTCGTGTCCGGCGATGGAGAACTTGTGGGTGATGGAGGCGCGCTCCTCGGGCAGACGGTGGCGCACGGCGCGAGGCGGACCGTTCAGGTCCTGCGCCGAATCCTTGGCCAACTCCTGCGCGGTCCCGATTGCCGCCGAGGCCGTAATCACCGGCAGGGCGGCAGCCTTGGCAATCTCCTCCAGCGCGTTCTGGAAGGCCGCGGCGGCTGCGATCACCTGCCTGGCGCTCACCTCCAGCTTTTCGCCGATCTTGGCCTCCAGGGCCTTCACGTCCGCCTCTGCGGCTGGCTGGAAGGCCGCCAACTGCGCCAGCACGCGGCTGCCGGCAGCATCCAGAGCCGAGGGCTCCCGCTTGGCGTCCATGCTGGTATTCAGCGGCTGGGTGCCCTTGGAGCCGTCGCGGTAGATGGCCACGGCCTTGATGCCCTGCCGCCAGCTCTCGGCATAGGCCTCGGCTACTTCCTCCACGCTTGCCTCTTGGGGCAGATTCACCGTCTTCGAAATAGCTCCGGAGAGGAACGGCTGCGCCGCTGCCATCATCTTGATGTGGCCCAGGTAATGGATGGTCCGGGTGCCCTTGAGCGGCTTGAAGCTGCAATCGAACACCGCCAGGTGCTCCGCCTTGATCCCCGGAGCTCCCTCGATGGTGCCGGTCGCGTCGATATAGCTGACGATGGCGTTCACCTGCTCGTCGCCGTAGCCCAGCTTGAACAGCGCGGCGGGCACCGTGTTGTTGACGAGCTTGATATTCCCTCCGCCGACCAGCTTCTTGTACTTGACCAGGGCCAGCTCGGGCTCAATGCCGGTGGTGTCGCAATCCATCATGAAGCCGATGGTGCCCGTGGGCGCCAGAACCGTGGTCTGCGAGTTGCGATAGCCGTGGCGCTCGCCAAAAATCAGCGCCGCGTCCCAGCTCTCGCGGCTGGCCTCGATCAGCGCGTCGAACTGCGGCACGCTGAAGGGCTCGCCGCTCGTGCGCGACGTGCCGAGGTTGTTCACCTCCGCGCGGTGCATGCGGATCACGTCCAGGAACGGCTCCCGGTTGACGTAGAAGCCGGGGCAGGCGCCACCCCGGCGATCGACAGATGCGGTCAGCGGGGTGGCCGAGGCCAGCGGAGGGCAGTGGGCCGCCATCACGGCCGACTGCAGATAGGCCTGGCCGGACAGAATCGCCGTCAGGCCGGCGGCCAGGTCGCGGCCGGTCGCCGAGTCGTAGGGCAGGCCCAGGGCCATCAGCAGCGCGCCCAGGTTAGCGTAGCCCAGCCCCAGCGGCCGGTAGTCGTGGGAGTTCCGCGCAATGCCCTCGGTGGGGTAGCCCGAGTTGTCCACCAGGATCTCCATGGCCGTGATCATCACCGAAATCGAGTGCCGGTACGCGGCAATGTCGAACACTCCCGCCGGGGTCAGGTACTTCATGAGGTTGAAACTGGCCAGGTTGCAGGCCGAGTTGTCCAGAAACATGTACTCCGAGCAGGGATTGGAGGCGTTGATACGGCCGCTGTTCTTGCTGGTGTGCCAGCGGTTGATGGTGGTGTCGAATTGCATGCCGGGGTCGCCGCACAGCCAGGTGGCCTCGGCGATCTTGCGCATGATCTCGCGCGCCTTGTAAGTCTTCACCGGCTGATGGCCGTTGACCGTATAGGTGGTGAACTCGCCGTCGCTCTCATAGGCGCGCATGAACTCGTCGCTCACCCGCACCGAGTTGTTGGCGTTTTGGAAGAAGATCGACGAGTAGGCCTCAGAATCCGGCCCCGAGCCGTCGTAGCCGGCCTTGATCAGCGTGAAGGCCTTGGCCTCTTCCCTGGCCTTGCAGCCGATAAACTCCATGATGTCCGGGTGATCCACGTTCAGAATCGCCATCTTGGCGGCGCGGCGGGTCTTGCCGCCGGACTTGATGACCCCGGCGAAGGCGTCAAACCCGCGCATGAAGCTGAGTGGACCGCTGGCGGTGCCGCCTCCCGACACAGATTCCTTGCTGGAACGCAATGAACTGAAATTGGTGCCCGTACCGGAACCGAATTTGAACAGCAGGGCTTCAGTCCTGGCCAGGTCCATGATGCCGCCCATCGAATCCTCAACGGAGTTGATGAAGCAGGCCGAGCACTGCGGATTGTGGTAGCCGGTCGCGGAGTACTTCACGCCCCCGGTCACCGGGTCCCAGTGCCAGTTCTGCCCCGCCGCTTCCGGCTCCAGCCGGTCGCACCCCAGGTTGAACCACACCGGCGAGTTGAAGGCCGCCTTCTGCGTCAGCAGCATGTGCGCCAGCTCATCGTGGAAGATGGCCGCATCCTCCGCGCTGGCAAAGTAGCTGCCCGCCAGGCCCCAGTCGCGGATGGTCTCCGCCACCCGCCCCACCAGTTGCCGCACCCCGCTCTCCCGCTCCGGCGTGCCCATCTGCCCGTGCAGATACTTCGAAGCCATGATATTGGTCGCCGTCATCGACCAGTCCACCGGGACTTCCACGTCCTTCTGCTCGAAGATCGTGTTCCCCTTGGTGTCGGTGATGGACGCCGTGCGCCGTTCCCACTGAAGCTCGTCGTAGGGCGAAACCCCCTCCTTGGAAAAACGCCGGGTGAACATCAGCCCCTTTGGGGCGGTTGGAGTCTGGAGGGCGGTGCTGGAAGTTTGCAGGTAGGCCTCGTTCATGGAATCCTCTCAATCGGCAAAAATCGGTGAATGCCTTACCTCAACCGGCCGCAATACGGCCTGGAAGCGGGCAAGGTGGATCTTTTAGAAAGAACCGGAAACGGGGGATTGAAATCACCGCGAGTTCTCTTCTCTCAGCGGTCTGCCGGCGGCTCTTCACGCCAGTCTTCATTTCAATCTGATTACAGCCGCAGATGAAAAAATACCGCTCCCTGTGGTACATGTCAAGAACAAACCACAATATCTTGTATTTCGCTGACATTCAGGGCATCTGGTTGCTAAACACCCGCATTTGCCTGTGGAAAGCTCCATACAGCCTTGCGCGGCGCGGACTCGGGGTCCCATTTCTGCCCCGAATCCTGTGCAGCCTGTGGTCTGGCCGCCGTTTTCGGCCTCATCCTGAAGCCTAGTCCTTGCCGGGACCAGGCACAAGACGCAAAAACGGTGCAGTTTCCCTTGATGCCTGTGCGAGTTGTGGACATCGTGCCTGGAATAGACCGCGGCAGCCCCGCTTCCGGGAACCGGAGAACCTGCCCGGCCAAGGGCTGATAGGCTGATTCTGTGTCCGCATCCACCCCCACCCAGCTCGACTGGAAGCCCGTCCCTCCACCCCGCCCGGTCACCCTCCGCGGCCGTTACGTCACCCTGGAGCCGCTCAGCGCCGAGCGGCACGCCGCGGCCCTGTGGCAATCGGTCCGCGGTCACGACGAGCTCTGGACCTGGCTTGCCGACGGCCCCTGCGCCACCGAGTCCGATCTGCGCCGCGCCATCGAGGAGAAGCAGGCTGCACCCGGCTTCGTCTTTCTGGCCATCGTGCCGGCGGCAACAGGTGAAGCTGCCGGCTGGGCCAGCTTCATGCGCATGGAACCGGCGCACGGGGTGGTTGAGGTGGGCAACATCCTGCTATCGCCTGCCTTGCAGCGCACCACCGCAGCCACCGAAGCCATGTACCTGATGGCCGGCCACGTCTTCGACCGCCTCGGCTACCGCCGCTACGAGTGGAAGTGCAACGCCGGGAACGCGCCCAGCCGCCGCGCCGCCGAGCGCCTCGGCTTCACCTTCGAGGGCATCTTCCGCCAGCACATGGTGGTCAAAGGGCAAAACCGCGACACCGCCTGGTTCTCCATGCTCGACCGCGAGTGGCCGGCCCGCAAGCGCGCCTTTGAAGCCTGGCTCGACCCCGCCAACTTCTCGAGCGACGGCCGCCAGCGGCAGAGCCTGGCAGAGATTGCCAACGCGCAACGCTGACTCTCCAGAGCGTTTTTCAAATCCAAAGCGCAACGCGGCCCCACGCGATCTCGCGTGGGGCCGCTGTGGATTCCGGTCGTCCGGCAGTCAAGCTGTGCAGGTGCCGGGCCAAGTGAGCTACAGGAACAAGGGCGCCATCACGAAGGTAAGGCACTGTAAACGAATAACATTTACAAGTGATTGTCGAAGCTGGGATGAATCGTGTAGTTCCATTCGCCATGAAATCTGTCGGGCTTCAAATTGACATGGGCAAACTCTTCATC
>JBEKZJ010000165.1:0-11370 GCA_049509995.1 Occallatibacter sp.
TGCCCTTCGCGGGCATCGCCACTGGATCGCTCTTCTCGGATACAGAATTCGAAGCGAACTATAACTCGCTGCAGAGCAGCATTACCAGGCGATTCAGCCATGGGCTCCAGTTGCTGGGCAGTTATACATGGTCGAAAAACCTGGATGAGACCAGCGGCTCGGGCGGCAGCAGCGTCTTCGAGTTGTGGCTGTTGACCAACAACCAGAACAACCCACGTCAGGCGTACGGTTTGACGGACTTCGATCGCGCCCAGAGGGCTGTGGTGAACTTTACGTGGGATGCGCCGAAGTTCCAGCAGGCGCCGTCGCTGGTTCGGCGGGCGCTCTCCGACTGGCAGTTCTCAGGCATCGCGGTGATCCAGTCAGGCAGCCCCATTACGGCTGTCGACAGCAACGCCGGGCTGGTTTACGGCAACTTCGAGAACCGGGCACAGCGCACGGGATCAAATCCCTCCACGCCTGGCTCGCTCCATTCGCGCGTGCTCAATGGGTATCTCGACCAGAACGCATTTACCATTGCGCCGGAGGCTCCGAACGGGAGCGGGCCGGGAGACACGGATTTCGGCAACAGCGGCGTGGGCATCGTGCGCGGTCCCGGTCAGCACAACATCGACATGGCCGTCGAGCGCATGTTTCCGGTGACCGAAGCCAACAGCTTTCGCTTCCGGGTTGAGTTCTTCAATCTGACCAATACGCCTCAATTCGCCAACCCGAATAACAGCCTGGATTTCACGTTTGGTCCTAACGGTCCCGTCAACCTGAATCCATCCTTCGGCATGATCACCTCGACCGCGGCCAATCCACGCATCATCCAGTTCGCTGCGAAGTATCTGTTCTGACGAACCGCAGCGCGGTTCCCGCTAACTGCCTGCAAGAAAGCCTGTCGATGACGATTGAAGAGATAGAGTCCGCGTGCGATGCATCTGAATCGCTCGACTTCTCCCGGCACGCGCTGGAGGGCGCTGAACTTTCGCATGCGGAGATGTTCTATCCCCTCGGATTTCCGACCGAGCTGAGAACGAATTCAGCCGAGATTCTGTCCCAAGCTCGCAATCTGTGGCCCATGCATGAGAAGCGGTTCGATACGGAACCTATCCGTGTGGATGTACATGTGGTGGAGAGCGACTCGACAGAGTGTCCTCCAACACCGGTGTGCCGGATCATGTATCCTCTACTGATTAGCGTAGCGGATACAGATAACTACAGAATCGTCCATCTTGACCGGAACAGAACACAGATTACGATCTCGCGGGCCACCGAGAAGCACAGCAGCTATCTGGGATATTTCTTCCTTGGGTTCGCGCCGCATGACCACATCGAATCCCGATACGCGACACCTGTACATGCGGGATGTGTTGCGCTCAACGGCCGTGGGGTGTTGCTGTGTGGCGACTCAGGCGCAGGCAAGTCGTCTCTGTCGTACGCGTGCGCACGCGCTGGATGGACCTATGTAAGCGACGACGCGAGCGATTTGCTCAACAGCGGCAAGGGTCGTCTGATAATCGGCAACTGCCATCAGGTGCGTTTTCGCCCTTCGGCGGCCAAACTGTTTCCCGAGTTGGAAGGACTGGAGATTACACCGCGCGCAACGGGCAAACCATCCGTCGAGCTTCCGACCGCGGCGTTGCCTGGGATGGTCTGCGCTCCTACAGCGCAAGTGGACTTTCTGGTGTTCCTCAACCGGCGCTCACCCGGCTCTCCGGAATTGGTGCCCTATCGCAAAGACGTAGCGCGGCATTTTATGCGGCAAGTCTTATTCGGTTCGGCGGAGTCGCTGGCAGTGCAGTACGCCGCATTGGAGCGGTTGCTGACGGCGGAGGTCTTTGAACTGCGATATAGCGACCTGGATTGGGCGGTGCGCCGCCTGGAAACGCTGGCACGGGAGGGACACTAGTGGAGTCACTGCTTGAGGCCGGGCCTGCCGAGGCCAGTGGCGCGAGCGGAATCTCCATTTGGAGAAGCCCCGCATCATGGTTGCTGGAGAAGAGGCTGTGCCGGGAGTTCTGGATATTCTTCAGCGTAGAGTTTTTCTTCGACTTTGGCTTTTCACTTTATTTCTTCCTATTCAACTTGTATCTTGTGGATTTTCATTTCAACGAGCGAGCCATCGGCATGATAGGAGGCGCACTGACCTTGGGGTCGGTGGCAGGCACGCTTCCGGCAGGATGGCTTGCGCGCAAGGTCGGACTGCGCCCGCTGCAGGTGTCGTGCATGCTCGCTGCGCCGTTGCTTGGAGTGGCGCGTGTGCTGGTGATGTGGGAGCCGGCGCAGATTGGCCTGGCGTTTCTGGCGGGACTGGCAATGTGCATCTGGGGGGTCTGTTACCTGCCGACACTGGCCAGGCTCACGACGGAGGAGAACCGCGCATCGGCCTTCAGCATTAATTTCTCGTTGAGCATTGTTGCCGCCGCGCTTGGCGGGCTGGTATGCGGCTATCTGCCCGGGTGGCTCAAGTCGACTGGGTATGCGCTGCAGGCTGCCGACATCAAGCGACTGATTCTTCTCGGTGCATGCGGCATTGCGGGAATTGGGGTCTTCCCCTTGTTGCGCCTGCCGCTACCCTTGCAGCAGAGCGAATCTCGGACCACCGGCAAGGCCGAGGGACGGCCCTGGAAGATGAATCCCTTCCTGCTGCGGTTCTTGCCGTCAATGGCTTTTTGGACGGCAGCGCTGGCCTGCTTCATGCCGTTTGCCAATGTGTATCTGTCGAAGGATCTTCATATTCCGCTGTCACAGATTGGGCTGATCTTTTCAGCAGCGCAGGTGATCCAGTTCTGTGTGGGTCTGCTGACGCCGGTGCTGTTTCGGCGGCTGGGCCTGCTGCGCGGCATTGTCGCCACACAGGTGGCCACGGCCGTAGCCATGGGCTGTTTGGCAGGCACTCACGACCGAAGGCTGGCAGTAGCGCTCTACCTGAGCTTTTCCGCGGCGCAATGGATGAGCGCTCCGGGGCTGTACAACCTGCTGATGAGCAAGGTTCCGGACGAGGAGCGCAGCTCGGCGTCGGCCATGACCATGTTCTGCAATGCGCTGTTTCAGTCCTGCGCTACCGCGGGTGCGGGGATCCTCTTTGTGCAATTTGGATACCCTCGCGTGCTGGTGGGGATTGCGGCGCTGGCGCTGACGGCGGCGCTTCTCTTTGGGTTTCTGGTTGCGCCTGCGGATCGTCGCGCGCCGCGCCAGAGTTAGCCGGTCTCCGCGCGCGTGCAATGCTGAAGAGGGATTCCGCAAATGCGGGGTCAATCGCCTGGGCTTTGCAAAATAACCCGGCGCCTTGACGGCTTTGACTGGCAGCGAGGCGCAGTAGGATGTCTTTAAGCAGATACTTGGACTCTCAGAATTTGAGCCCAGGCGTCAGGCTTGTCAGAGAATTGTCACCGGATTGTCATTTCCGATAGTCTTGTGTTTCAACAGGATAGAGATTGAGTGACAATTGAGGCATGTTGCAAAACGAGAAGACAGCGATGGACTTCGGGGCGATGGATGCGCGCAATCAACCTGCGGCGACGCAGATACTGGTCATCGAAGATGACCCTCATATCCAGAAGATTCTGCAAAGGACCTTCCGCGAGCAGGGCTATGGGGTGACTGTATCCGGCAATGGCCAGGACGGGCTGGATGCATTCCGCTCGGGCAGGCAGTCCGCAGTGATACTGGATCTGGTGCTGCCCGCCATCTCCGGGCGCGACCTTTGCAAGATCATGAAGGCCGAACAGCCGGGCGTTCCGGTCATCGTGCTCAGCGCCATCAGTGAAGTGGCCGACAAGGTGTTGCTCCTGGAACTGGGCGCGGACGACTACATGACCAAGCCATTCAGTCCACGTGAGCTGACGGCCCGGGTTCAGGCGGCTCTGCGCAGACCTCGGGTGCATGCAGCTACGCCCGCGACATTCAGCTTTGGCGGGTGCGAGATCGATTTTGCCAAGATGAGTGCGCGGCGCGCAGGCAAGCCGATTACCCTCACGGCGCATGAGTTCAAGCTGCTGAAGTATTTTGTCGAAAACGCTGAGCGGGTTCTGAGCCGGGAGGAACTGTTGAACGAAGTGTGGGGCTATAACTCCTATCCGACAACGCGTACGGTCGATAATCAGATACTGAAGCTCCGGCAAAAGCTGGAGCCGGACGCCGCTGACCCGCACCATCTGCAGACCGTCTATGGCGCCGGATACCGATTTGTTCCGTAACGGAAAGGATTCTGTGCCGATCCAGAAGTCCACGCAAGGAATCCGGACACGCGTGCTGTTGTTGACGTCTCTGGTGCTAATCATCGCGGGCACAACCGCGTCCAGCCTCTACATCATTCGCAGCCGGCTGCGTCAGCAAGTGCGATCGACCCTGGAGATGGATCTGGCGCATTCGGTGGAGACCTTCCAGGACCTGGAGGCAGGGCGCCTGGCTGCGTTGGAGCGCGAGAATGCTCTGATGGCAGCTCTGCCCAGTTTGAAGGCCCTGATGACCACCAACGATTCGCGGACCATTGCGGACGATGGCGTGGATTTCTGGAAGACAAGCGGCAACGACCTGTTCGCTCTGGCGGATTCAGACCATCGGGTACAGGCTGCATACGCGCAGGGTACTTTGAATCCGGACAGCTTGCGGCGTGACCTTCAGGCGGTGATCACGGACTCAGCCAAGCACTACCTTTTGAGCGACGGCCGGCTCTTTGAGTACTCTGTTCAACCGCTCTATTTCGGCAGCAGGGCGAATGGCACGCTGCTGGGGTATGTGATCGGCGGATATTGCATCGACAGCGGTTTTCTGCGTGAAGTGGGCCGAGGGGCGGGCGCCGAGGCGGCATTTTTTGCAGGCGATGCGGTCACGGTGAGCACGCTGCCAAAAGAAAAGCAGTACGCCCTTCGTGTCACGGCCCAGTCGCTCCAACAGAACTCGGGTTCAGCGATCGCAATGGTCGGCCAGGAGCGATATCTGACGGTAAGCAAGGACCTGACCGGCGGAGCGGACACTCCGTTGCGGCTGGTGGTGATGAAGTCGTTTGATGCCGCGGACCGTGCGGAGAAGGAGATCAATTGGCTGATCTTCTGGGTGTCTCTGCTGGCCATGGCCGCTGGCTCAGCCCTGATGCTGTTGCTGGCGCGGATGGTGACGCGGCCCCTGGAGATGTTGGCGGCCGGTGTTCGAGCCTTCGGCGAAGGCGACCGGCACCACTCGCTCCCCACCAATGGCACCCAGGAGGTGCAATACCTGAGCCGTGTATTTGCGCAGATGCGCAATGAAATTGAAATGACGAACCGCGCGCTGCTGGAGTCGGAGCGGCTGGCGACCATCGGACGAATGGCGAGTTCGGTTTCCCACGATCTGCGCCACTACCTCGCCTCGGTCTACGCCAATGCGGAGTTCCTGGCATCGCCTTCGCTCCCCGCCAGCGAGCGGGCAGAGTTGTATGAGGAGATCCGGCTGGCGGTGAATGGGACAACCGACATGCTCGACTCCCTGCTGATCTTCAGCCGCACGGGAGCCGCTCTACAGAGGGTGCCAACCGCGATCTCCTTGCTGGTCGACCGCGCGATGGCGCTGGTGAAGACGCATCCGGACGCTGAGCCAGTCAAGCTGGTGCTGGAAGAGATCGACGTCGACACAACTGCAGCGGTGGACACCAAGCAGGTGGAGCGCGCCATTTACAACCTCCTGCTCAACGCCTGCCAATCGGCGCGGGAGAGCTCTGGACTGCGCGAGGTGAGAGTCTCACTCAGCGTGGACAGCGAGTCCGTCAGCGTGACCATTTGCGACAGCGGTCCGGGTGTCGCCGAAGGAATCCGCGAGAGCCTGTTCGATCCGTTTGTCAGCCAGGGGAAACAAAAGGGCACGGGATTGGGTCTGACTCTGGCCTGGAGTGTGGCACGCGAGCATGGTGGCGACGTAAAACTTGTGAGTAACCGCGCGGGCGAAACCATTTTTCGCCTGACCGTCGCGCGCCATATGACGGAACCAACCAGAAATGCCAACCGTTCACGGAGTACGGTGCTAACGCCATGAGTGTCAATTCAACAAACGCTGGAGAAGTGCGCACTTCTGAAGGCATCCTGCATGGGGAACGCCTCGTCCTTGCTGTGGTGCTCCTGGTTTTGTCTAGCCAGAGCGCTTGCGTGCACGCACAGAGCGTGCCCGGGCTGGCATCCGCGCCGGAAACAACGGAGCAGAAGGTCGAACACCTTACCGAGGCTGTGGCCGCGGCACAAGCGCAGGTGGAGGCTTACAAAGAGCAACTGACTGAGCTGCGGGAGCAACTGTCCCTGTTGAAGCTGCAGATGGCGGCAGAGAAAGCGCCTTCTTCGCCAACGCCGCCGCACACAGTGCAGCCGGCTCATGCGAATGCCGGCGGCGTCGAAGTTGCATCCGAAACTCCCGCAACGCTTGATGAAATCCGGGAACGGCAGATTATCGAGGAATCGCAGATTGCCACCCATGAGTTAAGCAAAGTTGAAACGGAGTCGAAGTATCCGCTGAAGGTGAGTGGGCTGCTTCTGTTCAACGGCTTTGTAAACACCAGGCAGGTAGACGTCGCTGCGGCGCCGGCGTATGCAATACCGGGCTCCGGCAGTGCCGGGCTTTCGCTGCGCCAGACAGTGTTGGGGCTGGATGCGCGCGGACCGCATCTGTTCCAGGCAACCAGCCGCGCAGATTTGCGCGTGGATTTCTTTGCGAATGGCGGTCTTTCGAGTTATGCAGCGGGCGGCGTTTTGCGGCTGCGGACTGTGCATGCCGCATTGGATTGGAAGAATACGGAGGCGTTTGTCGAATTGGATCGCAGCATCCTTGAGCCGAACGAACCGTCTTCCCTGGTCGCCATCGCACAACCGGAGCTTGCGTGGGCGGGCAATCTTTGGACCTGGAACCCGCAGATCGGCTTGTCTCATCGGTTCGCGCTTTCAGACTCATCGCGAATCAAGGCGGAGGCAGCTCTGATCGATTCATCCGATCCGCTGCCGCCGGGATACAGCTCGAGCGCCTCGGCGGTTACACAAACAGAGCGCAGCCGCTGGCCAGGATCGGAGGCACGCATTGCGTTCCAGCATGGCGAGAGCGCCATTGGACCCGAGATTGGCGTCGGCTGGTACTTTAGTCCGCATCGCAACGGGGACGGCGACACATTTGACGCATGGGCAGGGACGATGGATCTGCGCTTGCAGTTGAGCCGGTATTTTGAGATGACCGCCAATGCCTATCGCGGGCAAGCACTGGCCGGACTTGGCGCCGGTGGATATTTGAACTACTACTATGTGTACGAGGGATCGAATGAGTACGCGCATGCGCTGGACGATGTGGGCGGATGGGCGCAATTGAAAGCCAGAGCGGGGCAACGCGTGGAGATGAACGCCGGTTACGGCGCCGACAACCCGTTCTCGAAGGAGATTCGGGCAGCGATGTCTTCGTCGTACGGTTCATCCTATGCAGGATTGGCACGCAACCGCTCCTTCTTTTCCAATGCGATCTACAGCCCCAGCGCATACCTGGTCTTTTCACTGGAGTACAGGCGGCTTTGGACCAACTTGAGCACGGGTCCAACGAATTTCAGCGATGTAATCGGAGTTGGCGCGGGGTACAGGTTCTGATGCCGTGGGAAAGTCATAGACGGTTGCAATGGCTGTTGCTGCTGGCCTTCTGCATCGGCCGCCTGGGCGCACAGCCGGCCACTCCGCCGGAGCAACAGGTCGATGTGACTGCCCGCCTGGCCCCGCTGCAGCAAGACCAGGCGCGCAAGCCGGAGAAGACCCCTCCGGCTGTGATTTGGTTGAATCCGGCGCGGCCTGGGGTTGCTCCGCTCGTAACTCCCGGCAACTTTACCCTGCTGCAGAAGAACAAGATGTTCACCCCGCACTTGCTGGTTGTGCCGGTGGGAAGCAGCGTTGCATTTCCAAATGCCGATCCTTTTTTTCACAACGTATTCTCACTCTTCGATGGGCGGCGCTTCGATCTCGGCCTCTATGAGGCGGGCTCGACGCGCAGCGTGGTCTTTTCGCGCGAGGGCGTCTCTTATATCTTCTGCAACATCCATTCCGAGATGAGTGCGGTAGTCATCGCACTCGCGACGCCGTACTATAGCTTGGCCGGCGCGCAGGGCGCATTTCGCCTGAAAGGCGTTCCCGCCGGCGACTACGACCTGCACGCATGGGTCGAGGGCCAGAAGCAAACTTCGCTGGATCGGCTTCCGCGCCGGGTCCACATCGCCGGCGCGCTTGCGGATCTTGGCGAAATCAGCTTTGGCCGGCCGGAACAGCAACAGCACCTGAACAAATTCGGCCAGCCATACGAACCTGCTCCTCACCCCATTTACTGACAACGCGAAACCTCCGGTCTGCGTGCAGAACTTGCATACTTAGCCATAGGCCTGAGTCTCGCTATGGATTGAAGAAGCGCAGCAACTCCTTTTCTTCATGTTCGCTGAGCGAAGCGCGCACGCGCATGTGACGCACAATGGTGCCGGATATGCGCGGCGAGAAGCCTTCCGGCGCCGCGTGGCAGCGGGAACAGTGTTGCTGGAATACGCGCTGGCCCTCATCCTGTTCCTGGGCGGGCCGTTTTGCATCGTTGGCTGTCCGGGTTGGAGCGGTGACCGGCACGCCGCCTTGCTGTGCGCCAACCGCGAACGCGGAAACCGAAACCAGGACAAGGACACCGCACAACCCATGCTTCGAGTTCATCATCATTTTCCTTTCCAGGCTGGAACGAGGAAGCGATATACGATCCCCGTTTCCCAAATGTTTTGATTGCCGCTGGCCGAGAACTGCCGCGCATAGCTGGTTAGAATCCTCGTGTTGTGCGGAAGGCTGTAGTCGAGGCCAAAGTCGGTTCGCTGCGTATTCATCGAGGGCAGGCCATCGCTGGCGACGGCGTCGATGCGGAAGGTCTGCTGCATGCGGAAGACAGGCTCGATACGGCCAATCGCGCTGTCCAACCCGCCGAAGCGCTGCGTACGGTAATCCGCTTCTACCCAGTAGCCTTGGGCATGCTGGCCTCGGCCGAACTCAGAACGCAGACGGAAAGCCGTATCTTTGGGTTCCCACCAGACATGAGCGCCAAAGAAGTTTTCGCGCGTGCTTTGAAGGAGACGGTCATACGAGAAACCGGCTTCAAGACGCTGGTTTGGCAAATAGACACTGGCCCGGCCGCCTGACCCGCGTTGTGCGATGAACTGCTCGTTGCTGCTGGGAACAGAGTAGAAACAGGCGTAGTCGATTGAGTATTTGTTGCTCTCAATCGCGTTGCCGCGCAACATGCCGCCAAGACCGCTGCCGCTTGAAAACGTGCCCAGGGAAGCGATCAGCGGGCCATCCTGGAGGTTGCCGATCCAGATCGGCGAGAGGCGGTCGTTATAGGTATTGAACGGAATAAGATAATCGCCGCCGACAAGAGTGAAGTGACGCGAGGCAAGGTAATCCCCCTGCAGATAAGTGAGGCCGATGAAGTGTGAGTGGTCGTAGCCGGACTGATTGCTGCCGTTGGGCGAGACGATCTCCAGCAGCGCGGCGCGCGACTCGACGAGAACGTGCTGGCCGAGCGGTGCTGCAATGAGCGGCTCGATGATAGGAAGATAGGTGGTCATGCCGCCATTGGTGCTTGTGAAGAAGCCGGCGCCCCCGGAGATGAGTGGCGTGTTTTGCGTGAACCCATGATGTGTAGTCGCGAGGATGGCCAGCGCGAACAGGGAACCTCGGATTGCGCGTGCCGCTACTGGAACCTTGATGTCGAGATGGAGACGCAACATATCGGTAAACTTAGCCGATTGCGCCAGGCCATGTGTCCCACAATCTTCGATGAGTTGTAAGTCGATTGTCACTTTGCGATACGCCCAGTAACCCTCTTCCGTCGCATCCTACAGCGGCAGAAATCTGCGAGTCCTATAGGTGCTTTCATGACAATTCCTCGACAAGCTCAAGCTGCAACAATGCGGTGACATTCAGCTTACTGCCGCATGACAATCCGTCATTGAAATCCGGCTAGATTCAGAACAGCTTGCAGTCCTGCTTCTACGCCTTTTCGGCGGATCGATATCTCGTGCGCATGCGGACAGCGATGCAATGAGCAGGGCGGCACCGCGCAGCGCATCGAATCATTCCTTTCGAGGATCTCCGGATGAACCTGAAGTTCGCATTGCCCACCGTCTTTATCACGTTGGTGGTTGGGGCGCAGTTGTTTGTTGTCGCATCTCCCGGCCAGCGCGTGCCGCGTCGCATTGAGGTGACTGCCAGGAGATTCGAGTTTGCGCCCAACGAGATCACATTGAAAAAGGGAGAGCCGGTTGTGCTCGTGCTGAAGAGCATCGACGTGCCGCACGGCTTCCGCTTCAGGGAACTCGGCATCGAGACCAAAGTTGGCAAGGGCCAGACCAGCGAGGTCGCCTTCACTCCGGACAAGACCGGTACGTTTGTAGGCCACTGTTCGGTCTTTTGCGGATCTGGCCACGGGGGGATGACGCTGACCCTGCACATTGTGGAGTAACAGCATGCCTCGAACCTGCCTCGGAATCTTTGTTTCGGCACTGCTCGTCATGCAGCTCGCAGGCTGCAAGGCCAATCCGCCGGGCAAGAGAGAGGCCGCGGTAATCAGTTGGGCCAAACACAAGATGTTCATACGCAACAAGTCGCAGAAGAACCCGCTCCAGGACAATGGCGCCGGTATCGCCGATGGCAAGGAGGCGTTCTCGCATTATTGCGCTGCATGTCATGGGCTGGATGGACAGAACACCGGCGTGCCCTTCGCCTGCCGCATGTCGCCGCCGGTTCCGTCGCTTGCAGGGAAAGACGTGCAGTCTTATACCGACGGACAGTTGAAGTGGATTATCGACTACGGCATCTGGCCCTCGGGCATGCCTGGCTCGAAGGGCACCCTCAGCGATGAGGAGATTTGGTCGACTGTAATTTACCTGCGCCATTTACCGCCGGCAGGCAGCCTGGGCGAACCAGAAATGTATACCCACTAGCGCTATGGATCTCTGTTCTTCCAAACCCGTAACACCAAATCGACTGGGCCGTCGCGCGGCTCGACACATTGCACCAAATGGAAAGCTGGGCTCGCGATGAACGTATTCACTCTCGAATCCGGAAGGGCGGCGCTGCGAATCCCGCACGAGGTCAGGGCAATGCTCTCGGCACTTCAGTTGAGCAGGCCGGAGACCACGCCTCTCAAGCAGCTATCCGATCAGGAGTGGACCAGCCTGCTCGCCTTCAGCGACCTCGCCCACCTCACTCTGAAGATTGCGCAGCTCCCCATGACGGGGTTTCCGCACTGGGTGATCGAGCGGCTCAAGACCAATCTTGCTGACAATGCTCGCCGCTTCGATCGCGTGAAGGCAACCTACCGGGAAGCTGCCGAAGCGCTGAAGCAGGCTGGAGCGGAGCACGTCGTCATCAA
>JBEKZJ010000166.1:0-11327 GCA_049509995.1 Occallatibacter sp.
CCATCATGCTGGACAGGATACACCCTGACTGCATCCTGTGCACAGGACCATATGGGACCGGAAAACAAGAAGACTCAATAATTATAGGGGTTGCGAATGCTGGCGGAGAGAGGGGGATTCGAGTCCAGTGTACTCATCAAGGTACAATCGAACCGCCTCTACCAACCCTGCACCTTTGAATTATTCTGCTGGACTCTAAGCCAGTGGAGACTCGGCCGCCCGCCAGGAGTGCCAATCACTCCGTGGCAAGGGCGACTTTGCGCCTGAAGAAGATATGGACAGCCAGGGTCACCTGGGAAGCGACGATGGCTCAACGGGGGTTGTGGAGGGGTGCGGCGGTACTGGATCCAGCCCCTACCGTCCCGAGCCGAGAAGTTCCAGGCCGGCGCCGCATTGCACAAGACCAGCACCAATGGAAAGGACGTCACCGCTGACGGGACGGTGAGCGCTATTCTGCGTGAGTTAGGGGGGTACGGAAGGAGAGGGAGCACGAGGTAAGAGCGGAATTCTGCGGAGAGGTGCGACCGGCGGGGAGGTCTAAGCGCGAGACGTCTGAGCCGAGACTCCGGCCGGCAGCAGGGTCGTGGACAGTGCGAGTAGAACAACGGTAATGCGCTTCATGATGCCTCCAGCGGTGCGGTGAGAAGTGCGTGGTAGGGCTAAGCGCCTTGCTTCGCCTTGTTCAACTGCTCATCCAGGTAGTCGGACCAGTCCTGCATCATCTGCTTCCGGCTATCGAGGTACTTAGCGTAGTTGTAAGCCGCACTGACCTTGTTCTGGGGCATGTGCGCAAGCTGAAGTTCGATCCAGTCCTCACGGTACCCGTCCTGCCTCAAGATAGGTGATACCTTCGCGCCCTCATGAAGGATCGTTGAGGCGAGTCCGCGATACCCGTGGCCAGTCATGACACCGTGGTACCCCATCCGCGCCAGTGCACTCAAGATGGTGTTGCTGCTCATGCATTTCTTCCGATCAAAGGCACCGGGGAACACGTACTCGCCGTCTCCGGTGATCTCCTTCAGTTTCTGAAACGCTTCGATCACCTGCCGTGAAAGCGGGACGATGTGGGGATTGTCCATCTTCATCCGCTCCTTCGGGATTTCCCACCATCCTCCGTCGAGATCAAGTTCTACCCACGGGGTTCCCCGCAGTTCAGTGGTCCTGAGAAAAGTCCGCGCCATGATCCACATCGCATACCGGGTGATCTCGGTTCCGGTGTCGTTCTCCATCTTCAGCAGCAGTGCGGGAAGGTCACGTTTATCAATACGGGCACAGTTGGTGGTGGTCTTGGCTTTCAGCACGTCGCTTGGTTTGATGTCTGCGGCGGGGTTGCGCCGTGCATACCCTTTCTGGATAGCGAACCGGAAAACTTGACCGACTACGCGAAGGGCTTTCCGCGCCAGTTCCTTGGCTCCGCGTTTCTCGATCTCAAGCGCCATCTGCGCGATGTCGGGTGCTTCAATATCCGCGATGTGTCGGTGTCCAAGTTTGGGTAGGATGTCGCTGCCGATCCTGCTCTTCATCTGCTCTACATAGCGCGGGGACTTCTTATCACGATCCTCTTCTTGGTCACCTCCGCTCCACTTCTCGAACCACTCCGCCTGGACCGCTCCGAAACTGCCTTCAGGCCAGACAACCCCCTTGACGGAGCCATCCAGCGGTTCGATCTTCGCCAGTACTGAGCGCTCTTGGTTGAGTTTCACCAGTACCGCTTCTGCCTTCCTCCCCACCTTCTTCTCGACGGCAGGGTTTCCCCCGCCGCGCAGAACACCCTGCCACTGCTGGTGAGCGGTGCGTGCATCCTTCAGGCTCATCGCCGGGTACTCACCGACTGACAGTAATTGAGGCTTCCCATGGAAGCGATACTGCCAGCGCCAGAACTTTCCTCCAGCCGGTGTGACGTAGAGAAAAAGGCCGTGGCCATCAGACAACTTGTAAGGCTTATCTTTGACCTTGGTCTTCGATACTTGTGTGTCCGTGAGTTTGGCTCCTGCCATGAGATCGGTCCACGCTTTCCAATGAATATACCTATCTTGTACCTACATATTACATGGATTCGGGCGTACTTGTCTGGACGGGTGTGGACAACAGTTTCGTTAATTTATTGATTTTATTGGTTATTTTTTGCGAGACTGGATGGGTGCAGACACGTAATGGCTCCTACCTAAGGAGCCAATAGTTTCAAGCACTTGCAAGGCCCGCGGAACTCCAAGATCCCCAAAAAATAGGCAAGTGCGGTGGATCTTGTGCCGTAGCAAACGAACTCATGGAGCCGCTGCATAACCTTATGCCGGTGATTCTCCACAGACAGGACTGTGATTGTTCGTCGCCTGTTCCATGGTGAGCGTTTTGTAGACACCGTCGTCTGTGTAACACATTTTGCGAGTGATCTGAGTAAAGATTCCCAGGGGCGGCTGGTTTGGTTGAGCGACCATGCAGATGGCGAATTCAAGGCAGCGAAGACTGGCCTGAGTCGGGGACGGGCTTTCGCCGGCCCGCTTAATCTGCCTGTACCATGCCGAGGGTTTCCCGTGTTACGGCTTTGTGATGGATATAGTTGTAGGGAGGCACGGTGTAGCCGCGTAAGAGCGAAATGCCAAGCTGGATGAGGCGTGGACCGTAGCTTTCAACCTCATGGGAGATGGAGCAGGAATGGTCTCCAACCACCCAACGTCGATCAGTTGATCGGCGCACCGAGTTGCATAACCCTTCGCGAAAGTCTTGAGCGTGTACACTCAATGAAACTCTTGATCCATGTGCATAAGAATGGATGGAATCGTCCTCATTTCCGCAAATTCAACGCCGACATTGCCGGTGTGGTGAATCCGCCATTGCGGCGCGCCGAGCCCTGAGCGCCGCATCCTACAAGGCCGTAAAGAAACTGGGCCTGGACCATATCTGGCGTAGGCGGCAGGGCAAGCAACTCAGGGATTGGCGCCCGAATCGATATGCTGCCGCGTGATCTCCTCGCCCTCGTTTGGCTTGCGCAGAGTTCCGGGTGTGGAGCTGTGGATCTTCCTGAAGGCAGCCAGAGCCTTCTCCTGGGCTTCCCTGTTTCCCGTTGCGCGCTCGGCCTGCGCAAGCCGGTACCAGGCAACCTCGTCGTCCGGCCTGAGCCTGGTGGCGCGTTCCAGCGGGGCAACCGCCTGTTCCGGCTTTTGGCTTTCCAAGCAAATGCCGCCTAGACCCACCAGCGCTTCTTCAAAATCGGGGAAACGCTCCAGCACCTGCTCGAACAGCTGGCGCGCTGCCTCCAGATTGCCGAGTTCCGCCTGGATAACTGCCAGTTCGTAGCCGGCGTTTCCGTTGCCCGGATCGACCTCCAACTCCGCCGTAAACTCGCGCACGGCCGCATCCCGGTCCTCGGGCTTTTGTCCCTCCCTGAAGCGCGTCAGGTACACGCGCCCCAATCGATAGTGAATGCCGGGACGTCGTGGATCGAGTTCAAGGACATGATGGAATGCTGTAATGGCCGCGTCATAAGCCTTCTGGCTCTCGTTGGCCTCGCCCTGGGCCTGCAGCATCCAGATGGACCCCGGCGCCTTGTCGTGCAGTTTCTCCATCACGATGTAGGCGAAGTTTCCGTAGATGCGGCCGGTGTGGTAGAGCACCTCCGGATCGTCGGGATAGAGTTTGTTCAGCTCGAGCGCGGTCTCCACGGCATCGGCGTCGCGGCTGAGCCCGGTATAGGCGCGCAAAAGCTGCAGGCCGCACATGCGCCGGGTGTCGGCATCGGCCGTCTGTTTGAATCCCTTTTCCAGCCGCGGCAAGGCTTCGCTGAAGCGGCCCAACTCCGCCAGCGACAAGCCCAGCAGGCTATCCAATTTCGTCAAGCCGGGTTTGAGTTTCTGCGCGGTGCGAATCTCACGCGCTGAGAGTTCGTATTGGCGGAGCTTGAAGTAGATGACCGCCAGATTGGCGTGGATTTCGGCAACCTCCGGCTCGAGCTTTGCCAATTGCTCGAAGTCACTGCGCGCGGCGGCAAACTGGCCGGCCGCCAAGGCTTGCTGGCCGTGGGCTGCGTAGCGTTCTTCATCGTTGGCCTGGCCGTCTGCCTGTGCCGAAACGGCCAAGGGAAACCAGCACGCAACTGCCAGCGCCAGGCCCAACTTCGATCGTTTGTTCATCATGGTTCGAGTGTATCTCCTGCACAGAAAAATCCGCCACGCCGGAAGGGCGTGGCGGAAGAGAGGTGAGGCAGCGGTTGATTGATCGAAATGATTAGAAGGTGAGTTTTCCGCTGAGCTGGAGGATACGGGGCGCGGACGCCCCCGTGATCTTCCCCGCAACCGAAGAGGAATCGTTCACGCCATTGTCGATGGTCTCGTTGCCGCCCGATCCGCCGACGACCAGGCCACCTACGTCTCCGGAGTACTGGTGATGGTTGAATGTGTTGAACGTATCCACGTTGAGCTTGAAGTTGGCTCGTTCGCTCAAGTGGAAGTTCTTGGCGAAGCCCATATCCCAGTTGTTGATGCCGGGCTGGCGGAGGAAGTTGCGGGCCGTGTCGCCATACGTGCCGAGCCCGGGTTGCGTGAAGCAGCTCATGTTGATGCGCGCGAACGGGCCTGAAACGCCTTTATGGGGATCGCAGCCCGACACAATGCTCGCCCTTGGGGCCACAGTGCCTTGTATACCTTCAATATCGTTGGCGCCGATACCGAAGGGGAACCCGGTCTGGAAGGTGGTGATGCCGGTAACCTCCCAGCCGCCGATGGCCAGGTCAGCCGCCCGGTTGATGCCGCCGGCAAGCTTCTTGCCGCGCCCGATGGGAAGCATGTATATGTAGCTGGCCACAAACCGGTGGTCGACGTCGAAGTCCGAGGGACCGTAGTCCAGTTGCGGGGCATGATTGTTCATGAAGCCCTGGTAGCCGGTGCCGGAGGCGCCCACGCCGGCTGCCGCCGACTTGTCGTCCTTGCTGCTGGCCCAGGTAAAGATCGAGGTCACAGCCAGATCGTGGGCGCGATGCTCGAATCTCACGTTCATGGCGTTGTAGTGGGAGTAGCCGTGGAAGTCGCTGTCGATGTAGAACCCGTTGAAGTTCGGATACGGCAAGCGGCTCGAGACCAAGCAAGGAGCAACCCCGAGGTTGATGTACTTTCCAGTTACTGGATCTGTCTCCTGGCAAAATGCCACGCTTGAGGCCGGGACAGGGTTGGGTTGAGAGATATCGCGCCGGTCCAGAAGATGAACTGCATGGGTTCCGATGTAGTTCACTTCGAGGGTGGTGTTCCTCGCCAGTTCGCGCTCGACCGAACCCGTCCAGGACTGGACGTATGGATCGAGCGGATTCTCCGACTCGATGACCGCGATGAACGAGAGCGTCGACTCGGGAAAAGGCGACAAGGTGGTGTAAGGGGTGAACTGGTTGTTCGACTGCTTGTCGATAGTGGCGACCTTAAAGGGTTGGAGGCTGTTGCGCACACTGTACGGATAGATGTCGGCCGAGTCGTCGATCTCGCGACCCTCATAGGAGTCGAAGAAAATCCCGTAGCCGCCGCGCACAACCATCTTGTCGTTGAGCCGGTAGTTGAAGCCGAACCTTGGCGCGAACGGCGTCTTCGCGCCAGGATGGGGCACTGAGCCGCAATAGCGGAGGATGGCACCGCCGTTCAAACCGACGCCGGGGGCTACTCCGTCAGTGGATAGTTTCGGGTCGGCGTAGCACAAGCCGCCCTCAGTGTTGGTGGTATCGAGCCAGAAGAAGTGGTTCGACGCTTCATAGGTTGCGGCGCGGAAGTCCCAGCGCATGCCGAAGTTCAAGCTCAGCTTCGGGGTGATCTTCCAGTCGTCTTCGCCGTACGGAGCAAGGTATTTGAAGACGTGGTCCTGCGGGTTGCCGGCCTGGGTGGTCGGGCTCAACGGACCGGGCACAAATCCACCAACATTGTTGTAGAACCCAAGCATCATATCGCCCACGGAACTGCCGGTGCCGCAAATTCCGAGTGCATTGCCGGTTTGGTAAACGCAGCTAGGCTGGCCGGCGCCCGGGTTGCCGGCTGGGATGGTAATGTTGTTGGTCAGAACGGTCGAACCGCTGAAGCCCCAGTCACCGAAGAAATCGTCATCCAGGTTGCGAACCAGGTGGTAGGTGCGATAGTCGATGCCGAAGCCGAGGGTGTGCCGGCCGCGCACCGAGGTGAACGCATCCTGATACTCCCAATTCGGATTGCTCGAACCGCTGTAGGAGTTGACCGAGCCGCCGCCGCTTGAATACCCGCTTAAGCCGACGTTCGGCCAATCCTTTTGCAGATTCGTAAAGGTGGTAAAGATGCCGGTCTCGCCAAGCGCGCTGATCGTTGAGGCAGAGGGCTCATTCTCATCACCCTCCGGGGCCTCGGCGTCCAGGTAGCCAAAGCGGAAGGTATTCACGTTCTTTTGGCCGATGTTGATGGTGTGGGAGAGCTCCCAGTTCTTCTGGTTTTCGAAATAGCTCTCGATCCCGTAGTCATTCGGTGCTTTGAACGATCCGGAGTTGTACAGGGAGTGGTTCACGTAGGTGGAGTAGGTGTAACGGAAGAAGACCGAGCCCAGCTTGCCGAGGGTCTGGTCGCCGCGGTAGGTCTGCTGGTTGGTCCTCAACAGGCCAGGATAGGGAGTGACGAGGTTGGTGACGCCCTCAGGCTGGTTTGGAACCGACGGCGCCGCCCAATAATTGTTGGCGACGGCGAGTTGCCCGACGCGGCTGGTAAAGCGAGCCGCGGGGATCTTATTGTTCGGGAAAGCCAACCCGGTGAGCGGATCCACCGGCATGCAGTTGTAGCCGGCGCCGAGCAGTGTGGCGCAATCGGGTGTTCCATAGGCAGGCAACGGGCCGCCGGGCAGTTTGCCGATGCCGGCCGCGTAGGTTTCCGCTGAGAAATCGCCCGTCAGGACCGCCGGATTGGGAACCGTCTCATCCGCGATTCCGCCGTTGTTGATGCGCCAGCCTTCGTAGTTGGCCATCCAGAAGCTCTTGTTGCGCCCGTCATACAGCTTGGGAATATAGACCGGTCCGTCCATGACAAACCCGAACTGGTTCTGGCGCAGAATCGGGTTCGTGGTCTTGGTTCCGGTGTTGAGATTTTCAATCGTAGGGAAGGGGAGCGCGTCGAAGGCATTGTTGCGGTCGTCTTCAAAGAAAGACCCGTGGAGTTTGTTGGTGCCGCCCTTGCTGACGATGTTGACCTGGCTGGCCGAGAATCCGTACTCAGCCGGGTAGGTGCCGCTCTCCACTTTGAATTCCTGGATCGCGTCCTGGGACAGGATCACGGCCGGTGTTACCAGCGCCGCATCCGTGTTGACCAGTCCATCCAGCGTGTAGTTATTGCCCTCAGGGCGACCACCGTTGACGCTGATAGCGTCGCCCTCGCCCTGCCGCATGGTGCCCTGTTCGCCGCCGACCGTGACCGCGCCTGCGCCCACCAGCAGCAACTGCATGAAGTTGCGCCCGTTCAACGGAAGCTCTTCCACCTGCTGCTGGCTCACGAGTTGCGACAGCGCGGCGCTGTCCGTGTCCAATGTCACGGCTTGCGCTGTCACCTCCAGGGTTTCCGTCACCGCCCCGGGCTTCAGGGCTAAATCGAGGCGGACCTTCTCGTCGACTGCCAGGTTAAAGCCGGTTGTGACCGACTTTTCAAAGCCCCTCACCTCTGCTGAAACCGAATACGTTCCAGGTTGCAGGGACGGAGCATAGTAGTCGCCCGCCGAATTGGTGACCGTGCGGAAGGCAACGTTGGTTTGCGTGTTGGTGACTGTGACCTTTACGTTGGGCACAACCGCGCCCGAGCTGTCGGTTACAGTCCCCAGGATGGTTCCGGTCGCTCCTGATTGACTGAATACGTCGCCGGCCGCAACCAGCAATAGGATCAACGCCAGGGATTTCAGCAGTAAACGCATTTCTCAGCCTCCTAACAACGGTTTGCCGTTTCCGATAACAAGGAGTTGGCTGTCGGCATTTTCGAATCAACACAGGGCACAGTTGCCCTTCCAATTCCCGAGTCAACCCCGATGGGACGCGAGATTATACAAACCAGAAGACGATTGTCAAGGAAAAAATGAATTCCTATTTGAAATCTTCGCGGCGGTACGCCCTCCCGCCTGAGATCAAGAATTTCCATTTGGATTTATCGATTTACTGGAAATTCCCGTCCATTTTCCGCGATTTCGCAGCTTCGCTTAACCGTTGTCTCTGTGCTTTGAATTTCAATCCGCAAATCTTAGCTGAAGTTGTTTTGGTTTCCGCAGCAGGATCCGGGCGCCTCAAGCCGTACTCTCCCGGCGCCAAAGACGGTACAAGATCAGCTTTCCAAGGTGAGTCCTTCGAAATGCCTGACCGGGCAAACGATCCGCTCCTGCTGGATTGCTGATCATGGCCGGACCAGGAGAACTTACGCGGTGAGAATTTGCCTCCCGGAGTTCGGAGTTTTCAGCAGGAGCTTTTCCTCCTGGCGAAAGTCGTTGGAGCCTGCATGGCCTCTGAAACGCCTGACGCAGGCGCGGCTGAATCCCCTGCCGAAACTCTCCAGTGCCCGTTCAAATCCCATGAATAAGCACGCTGCTCAATGTGTCCTTGACGGTCTATCTCTAATGAGCGATTGACGATAGTTCCACATGAATGGAGCGCAACTTCGATTGAAATATATTTTCCCTTCCGAAAGTAGGCCTCACCGTGCTAAGGTTCTTGACGCCGGAATGAGATCTATCTCTTTGCCCTCAGCAAAATTCATCGACCTCTCGGAGTCCAACCCGGGACGAATCTCACAGAGCCATGAATGAAGGAGAAAAAATGAAGCTCCTGGAAGTGAAGTTGATCACGGCAGGCTTGGCAATCATCCTCGGTCTCGGCGCCGCCCAGGCGCAGAACCCGTCCGATCCCCTGAAGAGCGGCTTTGACAATCCGCCCAACGGCGCTCGCCCGCGCGTGTGGTGGCACTGGATGAATGGCAACATCTCCAAGGAAGGCATCAAGCTGGACCTGGAGTGGATGCACCGGACAGGACTTGGCGGCTTCCAGAACTTCGACGCCGCTCTGCAGACGCCACTGGTGGTGGACCATCGCTTGGTCTACATGACACCGGAGTGGAAGGACGCCTTCAAATACGCGACCACCCTGGCCGACCAGCTGGGCCTGGAAGAAGCCATCGCCGGTTCGCCGGGCTGGAGTGAGTCGGGCGGTCCATGGGTGCCGGCCTCCCAGGGCATGAAAAAGTATGTCTGGAGCGAGACCGTTGTCGAGGGCGGCAAGCCGTTTACCGGCACGCTGCCTCACCCGCCCGGCAATACCGGAGCATTCCAGAACATCGGCATTCACGACATGCTCCAGCCGCCTCCTGGAGCTCCCGCGGCTCCTGAGTTCTATGCCGATTCGGTTGTCGTGGCTTATCGCCGGGCGGCCAGCGACGTATCGGTGGAATCGCAGCACGCCAAGATGACCGCCAGCGGCGGTTCGCCGGATTTTGCGATGCTCTCGGACGGCGACCTGGAAAAGACAACAAAGATCCCGATTCCAAAGGCAATAGGGGAGACCTCGTGGATTCAATATGAGTTTCCGGCTCCGCAAACCATCCGGGCCATCACTTTCGTCACGAAAGACCCGAACATGCTTGCCGCCCTGGTCGGCGGAATGGGCGCACCCGATAAGGCCCTGGAAGCGAGCGACGACGGGCAGAACTTCCGCCTGGTGGCCAAGCTTTCCGGCGGGGAAGCACCCCAGCACACACTTTCCTTCCCGGTCGTCACCGCCAAGTATTTCCGTGTCACCTTCAAGCGGACGCCGCCTCCTCCGATCCCCGAGTGGGCTCAGGGTCTCGATCCGGCCTCGTTCGGAATTACGCTGCCCCCTGCTCCGACCGACTATGAGATCGCCGAGCTGGTGCTGCACCCAGGTGCGCGCGTGAACCGGTTTGAAGACAAGGCTGCCTTCACGACCGAAGGAGACCTTTATCCGCTAGCCACTCCGCCGGTAGCCGCTGCTGACGCGGTTGCGCTGTCCGACATCGTCGACCTGACCTCGAAGATGCACCCCGATGGAACGCTCGACTGGACCCCGCCGCCGGGTGACTGGGTCGTGCTCCGCTTCGGCTACTCCCTGCTGGGAATCACCAACCACCCCGCAACCGCCGAGGCCACGGGCCTCGAGGTCGACAAATTGGACCGCCGGTTTGTGAAGAAGTACTTTGACACCTACCTGGACAGCTATAAGGGCACGGTGGGCGCGGACTTCATGGGCAATCGCGGGATCCGCTACGTCATCAACGACAGCTGGGAGGCTGGCGCGCAAAACTGGACCGACAACATGGTTGAGAAGTTCAAGGCACGGCGGGGCTACGATCCGGTGCCGTGGATGCCGGTTCTCGTCGGCCAGGTGGTTGAAAGCGCCGCGGCCAGCGATAAATTCCTGTGGGACTTCCGCAAGACCATCGCCGACCTGGTGGCCGATGAGCACTATGGCGAACTGGAGGCTGTGCTGCACGAGCGGAACATGGGCCACTACGGCGAATCGCATGAGTCGGGACGCGCCCTGATCGCCGACGGAATGGAAGTGAAGAAGTTCAATGAAGTCCCCATGAGCGCGATGTGGACACAAGTGCCGGGCGTCAACAAGGAGCAGTTCGGCTACAACGCCGATGATCGCGAGTCGGCGTCCGTATCCCACATTTATGGACAGAACCTCGCCGCAGCGGAATCGATGACGGCGGCAGCGGCACCCTGGGCCTGGTCTCCGGCCACCTTGAAACCCACGGCCGACCAGGAGTTTCTAAACGGCATCAACCGTTTTGTGATTCACGAGTCGGCCCACCAGCCGCTGGTGGACAAGGCGCCCGGCATGACGCTTGGACCCTTCGGACAATGGTTCAATCGCAACGAGACCTGGGCGGAAGAAGCCGGGACCTGGATCGACTACCTGGCGCGCACCAGCTTCCTGCTGCAGCAGGGACACTTCGGCGCGGACCTGATCTACTACTACGGCGAGGATTCGAACCTCACCGCGATCTTTGCGGAAAAAGCGCCCGATGTGCCGGCGGGCTACGGCTTCGACTACGTTAACGCCGATGCCCTGATCCACGAATTGAAGGCTGCCGACGGACGCATCACCACCGCCAGCGGCATGGAGTATCGGGTACTGGGCCTCGATCCTTACAGCCAGCACATGTCGCTGCCGGTTCTGCGCGCCATTCACAAACTGGTGGTTGATGGCGCCGTAGTCGCTGGTCCGAAACCGACCGACGATCCCAGCCTGGCCGACGATCAAGTTGAGTTCAAACTGTTGAACGACGATCTGTTTGGCGACGGCACGGGAGTGCACCATGTTGGCAAAGGCACTGTTTACGCCGGGCAGAGTC
>JBEKZJ010000167.1:0-11214 GCA_049509995.1 Occallatibacter sp.
AACACGTCGCCGGCGCCATCTATTGCGATGCCGGTAGGAGACGTCAATCCGGTGCCAATAGAAACCGGCGTGGACGATCCGGCCGCAAGCTTGAGAACCTTACCCAGCCCTGGATCCGCAATGTAAACATTGCCCAGCGCGTCAGTCGCCACCTGGGTAGGCGTCATCAAGCCGGAGCCAATGGCGGACTGCTGCGCGGGAGACGCCTGGATGTTCGCGCCCATCCCCAGGCCATGCAGCACCATGGACGCCAAAATGTTGTTCTTGGCGTCGAGCATCAACAACTTGGCAGAGATGTTACCCACGGAATTTGGAGTAAAGGATAGATTCTCGAGACAGCTCTTTCCAGCCGCGTAGGCTACTCCGGTGGTGCAGGTTCCGCCGGTGATGGCGAAATCGGGATTTTGCACGCCATCTTCGATGATGGTGAGACTCGCCGGCGTGGCGCTGCCGTTAAAGCCAAAGAGAACATTTGACCCGGTAGAGACTGTTTTGCCCACCGGGGAAGAGCCGAACTCCGCATAACCAAAGCCGACCTTGGCCACATCCGCTTGGTTGTTGGTTTGCGTCTGCGTGGTTGGAACATACATGAAATTGTGCGCCCAATCGATGGCAACCTGGCCATGGGCAGGCACGGGAGCGACCAGGACCGCCGAAGAGGTTTCCGGGGTTCCCGACGGATTGGGGACCATGACAACGCCGACCTGTGAATCGCTGATGTACAGGTTGCCGGCTGCGTCGGTAATGACGCCTGTCACGGCAGGCAGATCCGGGTCCACGCGGGGGAGAGTTTTGTCTGACGCATATTGTCCGTTGGTTGTGCTTGCCGGGACTTCAAGGACGCCCGGGAGTCCACCGGAGTCCTCAACGAAGTAGGCATTGCCTTCCGGATCCTGGGCAATGGCGATCGGGCGCGCGGTCAGGCCCGTGCCAGAGATTGGGATCCAGTTCCATGAACCGGCCACCGGACTGGACCAGGCGCCATTGACGGTCAGGCTCAGAATACCCTCGCCGTCGCTGCCGCCTTGTTCGCCGATCATCAAGTTGTTGTTGTTGCCGATGGCGACAGCCCAGGGCTGAAAGTATCCGTATCCTATAATGCCCGTTTGGTCGGCGATGCCGTACTGCGCCCAGGCTTCGGCCTCGTTGTTCTTTCCGGAGTTGGTGCACATGGTCGTTGTTGGGTTAGCGGGTGTCAGCGTGTTCAGTCCGGTCCAGGTCCCTGTCGCCGCATTCCACGGGAACATCACCAGGCAGTTGTTCCAGTTGGCGCTCAGGTAGATATTGTTGCCGGGGTCGATGGCGATGACGGGGTTTTGGTAGCCGCCCCCCAGGCTCGGCGTCGGGGTCGGGGGACCAAGCACTATCGCCGCTCCTCCTCCCGCAGGAAACTCGTAGAGCGCGCCATTGGCATAATCCACCACAAACCAGTCGCCAAACGAGTCGATCGCCGTCTGCTGAATGGTTCCCCACCCCGTGGGATGAGACAACCCGGCGGCAGAACTGGCGGTCACCAGCGGCACAGTACCCTGGCCTACGGCTCTCCCTGAGAAGCAGAGGGTTAACAGCAGCAGCCCAATTGCAAAACCGGCAAACCGGCGCACAGTGGTAAATGAGGTGGTGGCCATTGCATTCCTCCCGAAACAAACTCGTATCAAACTTCCGCAAGCGGCTCTTGCTCACTCGCAGGTTGAGGCTTTAGCTTTCTTTCAGCTCTCCGGGAACCGCCTCCAGTTCCCGGAAAGTGCTATGTCGCTCCGCCGGTTTCCGCAACCGCTACTGAACGTTCAACGGCAACGTAAATGTCGGCGTTGTCAGAGAGTTCTGTTTCAGCGCCTCCGGATCGTAGGTGATGATTTGCACGTTATAGGTTCCGCTGGGCGTCGTCACCTTGGGCGCAGGCGGCGGCGTCGAGTACCCGGCGTTCGTGCAAGCGGTAATGCCCATCAACAGACCGGAAAGCATCATCGCCAAGCAAATCAGGGCCATGGAGCGATAGAGCTTTTTGCGCCCGGCGATCACGCCCGCCAGACCGAGCCCGAACAGGCCGGCCAGCGCCCAGGGCGACTGACTCGCCATGGACGCCGAGGTACCGCCGTTGACCGCCACGTTCGTACTGATGGTCACTACGATCGTCGATGCCGTCGCGCCGCTCGCACCTACGGGCTCGGTACCTGTGCTGGGATCGGCATAATTGAACGTGCACTCGGAGTACTGGGGCAACGTGGTTGCTGGGTTGGTCGCAGGCAGCGTAATAGGCGCATCGGACGAGTTGCACTCCAGACTCACTTGTCCGCTGAACCCCACCAGCGGCATCAGCGTCAGAGTCACCTGAGCCGGCGTCCCGGCCGTAACGTTTACTGTCCCGGAAGACTCGGTGATCTGGACGCTCGGAGCGATTACGTAGAAAGTCTGCACGGAGATCGTTTGCGAGGCGTAGTTGACGTCGCCGCTGTACAGTGCCGTCAGGTTGTACACCCCCAAGCCAAGATTCTGCAACGAGAACGTAGCGACGCCGTTGCCGTTCGGCGCAATAGCCCCATTGACGCCCTGGGTCGGATCGGCAGGTTGTCCATTCTGCGTGAAGGTGATCGTCCCTGTAGGCGTTCCCACCGCCGAAGTCACAATAGCCGAAACGTAAACCGGTTTTGCCGCGTTCACATAGGTGTTTCCGGCCCACACGGTCACGAATTCCGAGTTGGGGCTGCAGTTCGACGACGGAGTTCCATCGGTCAAAGTGGTGTAATTCAGACATTGACTGTTGGTCACCGGCACCCCGAGCGTGATTGTCGGGATTGCTCGAGCGATCGTGAACGTGGTCTTGGTGGCGCTGCCGGCGAAGCAGGTGGTTGTCGAACATGTGTTCTGGGTGGCGCCGGCTGTGCCGTCGCCACTGTAGTCCGCGCTGACGTTGTAGCTCCCGCCCAGCAGGCTGTTGAAAGCAAACGTGGCGCTGCCGGTACTATCCAGGGTCTGAGTTTGCCTGGGCAGATTGCCGTTGCCGCTGCCAACCGCAAGCGTCACCGGCCCCGTAGGTGTGCCGTAGCCTGTCCCGACGGTGCTTACGGTTACTTTGATCGTAATGCACCCGGGATAGGTCGCACCCGAGCACCCTGTACCGGTGACGGGAGTGATGGTAATCGCAGCGGTTGTCGCCGGCCGAAGATCCTGGATTACGTTGCCCGATACCGCGATATTGACGCCCGACGTGGCATTCACGGCATTGCTGAGGACAGCGATCGACGCGGTGGCTTCACCCGCGGCCGGAGCTTGCAGGACCATGCCGAGATAGCAGGAACCGCCCGGCGGAGTGTTCGTGGAGGCACTGCAGGCCGGCGAGTTTTCCGTCGCCGGCGCCACGGTGTAATCGGCCGCGTTCGTCCCGGTGATTAGATCGACGGTCGGGTCGTCGGAAACCGTCAGCGGCATGTTGCCCAGGTTTAGAATCTGCGCATCGACTTCGAACGGAACATTGGGGTTGACCTCTCCATAGTTGCTGAAATTGTACGTGCCGCCGATGCCCAGTTGCGCCAATCCGGCGGTTGACCCGTTGCCATACGAGGCATAGGCATTCTGGGTGCCGTCAACCGCCACGCCCCAGGGGATAGCGGGGCCGCTACCCAGACCGCTGGTCAACAGAATCTGACTGTTGACATTCAGGGCGCCCGTCGTCGTGCTATAGGGAATCCACACCAGTCCATCGGCTTCCGCCACAAAAACAGAACCCGACGGGTCCACGGCCAAGCCGGTCACCGGAGCTTGGAGGCCGCTTGCAACCTTCGTCAACCCCCCCCAGGGCATTGAGATCTCCCACAGGTTCGTTCCATCGGCCACCCATACATTGCCTGAGCTGTCAGTGGCAATCGCCGACGGACCCGTGAAACCGGATCCCAGTGTTACCGGCGGATAGCTTTGCAGCATGAGCGCTGTCTGCGGATTGGGTATCTCGACCACCTGTTTGCCGGCCTCATCTGCCACAAAGACATCGCCTTCGCCATCGATGGCAAGATTCAGGTTCCCGGTGCCTAAACCGGAAGCAATCTTCGTTTGCTGCGACGTGTCCAAGGCACCGTCAATATATGGAATCTCGTAGACGTTGCCGGAGTCTCCGATATAGAGATTGCCGACGCCGTCAACGACCACGCCGGTGGGCGCCGATAGGCCGCTACCGATGACCTTGCCCGATGTCGGGCTGGTGGTGCCGGCAGGGTATTTCTCAATGGCCTTCAAGGCCGAATCGGCGACATACGTGTTGCCCCACAGATCGGCCGCCACTTGCTTGGGACTGTTCAGTCCGGAAGCAATGAACTGAACGGTGGCAGAAGAAACCACCGAAACTGCCGCGCCTTGCCCGGTACCGGTCAGATAGGCATTGCTCCCGTCGATGATGTTGCTTTGGGAGTCGAGCATCTGCACCTCGCCCTCCACGGAGCCAGCCTTGGTGGTATTCAGCTGCACGTAATACGGGCACCAGCTATAGGAGCTGGTTGTCGTCATGTTGGCGCTGAAAGCCGGATAGGAGGTGCCCGCGGTGCAGGGCAACACCGGAGCCGTCGGCTTTGATTGCTCCATTGGATTGCTGGCGACGGTCTTGAAACTTGCATTGCTCGGCTGCGCCAGAGCAATGCTGGCCGGCGTAGCCGGCTGGTTGAACATATAGTAGATGGCTTGCGTCTGGTTGGCGGCGGCCTTGGCGGAAGTCGAACCGCTGGCGCCCGCGGCGATGGCGCTGGTCGAAATCTCGAAAGCCGTACTGCTCAAGCCGGTTCCCGACACGAAGAAGCTGAGCCCGTTCAGCGCGTAAAGGGGGTCGCCCGAAGTTGCCGAGATCGTGACCACCTCGTTTTCAGTGAAGGAGTTGTTCGCCGTCAGCGTCAGCGTTCCGCCGCCTGCCGATACCGAGTAGGCCGTGATCGGCACACTGACCGCCCCACCCACTGCAGTACTCCCCAGGTCGAGAGCGCCGGGTTTCCACAGCACAATGGTGGATTCCAAACACGTTGCCGTCTCGGTCTGCACGGTCGAGGAATCGCAGGTTGGGGCGTTCACGCCGGCGGGCGCCCAGTTGTTGTTATAGCTGGTGGCGATCCAAAGCAATCCTCTCTTATCGACCATAGGCGGGTATCCGCCATCGACCGGCGAAACCATCACCGTATCGGCCCACACCAGGTTCGGGCTCGACGGAGTGCCCTCATTGGGAATCATGAAGACGCCATCCGCTTGCCCGCCGTATGAAATGTTGTTCGCGCTGCCGAAATACATGTCCCCTTGTGGGTCAATGAACATGCCGGTAATACCGTTCCAGCCGCCTTGGTCGATCCGCGGCAACGCCGATTCGGCCGTTCCGGTTCCGTCGCCGACAATGGGTGCGGAGCCGGCGGCAATTTCGCGGATGCCATGCACATTGTTGGGATAAGCGCCTTGGTTCTCAAGGAAATACACGTTCCCGGCGTGGTCGACCGCAAGCTGGGAAATCATCGTCTCCAGACCCGTAGCCAGAGCCGTGACCGAAGTTACGGTGCCGGCTTCGTTCACTACGTACTTGAAGATGGACTCGGTATCGGATGTGCTCACATAGAACGTGACGCCGTCATCGCCTACCTGGAGATCCTGGGGCGGGATGGCCACCGTCTGGCCGCTGCCATTGACGTACGTGGGGCCCTTCCAGATATCCGCATTGCTGAAAAGCCAGGTTCCCGAGTTGGCGTTGTACGGAACCCGGCAGAATTCAACAGAAGAGCCATAGCGATCCGTGACATAAAGGTTGTCCCACTTATCGAATGCAATGGCGGCGTTCCAGTACGAACCCTTAAACTCCAGCAGCGAACAATCGGAGGCGTCCTTGTTGGATGGCTCGGGCCCTACGATCTCCACCGGCGCCGATGCGCCAGGCGCCATATCGTAGATCGCGCTGCCGGCGGAATCCAGCATGAGGATATGGTCGTGCACCGGGTCTTGCTTCATCGAATAGATCTGAATCCATTCGCCGGTGCTGCCATGGCTGAAGGGAATGACCGAGCCCACCGTGACCGGGGCCGGCGCTTTAATCGGCAACTGGGCCTTGGCGGCAATGCCCGGCAGCAGGCCGGCAACAAGAACCAGGCACGCAACCCGCGCAACCCTGCGAAACATGACTGCAGATTCGATGGCCATACATTCCCTCCCAAAAGCTCAATCAGAGATCCCTTTACGAGCGGCTTACCCGCCGACCCGGTTACGCAGCCCCGGCAGAAGGCGGATGCCGCGCTTTTAAATCTTGCCCGGCCAGCCGTTCCGCCCTTGCCGGCCGTTTGCCTGTCCCCCTTCCGGGCGCCGCTCCAGGTTCACCTAGCGGTTGCCCGGACAAAGACCCATCAGAACGTAAACTTTGCTTCCAGCTCCGCCAGCCTGCTTCCGACCTTGATATTCGCAATGCCGAAATCCTGGTACTGGAGCATGCTTTGCGTCAGCGCCTTCCCGACGAGCCCGTCCTGGATACCGAGATTCAGGTTCGTGGTGTTGTTGTTGTTGAACGAAACCAGCGGGTGGTTAAACACGTTGAAAGCACCCATCCGCAACTCCAGGTTCTTTCCTTCTCCTATGGAGAATTCCTTCATCACCGTTAGATCGTGTTCCATGTACGCCGGACCGCGCAGGTAGGGCAGCCGGTAGACGCCATTGCTCCCAGGCTGCGGTATTTCGAAAGCCAGGGGGTTGATGAACTGGTGCGGATGCGACCCGCCCTTGACACTGACACCCTTCACAAGTCCGGGCATCATTTGCACGTCCGGCGTGCCCAGCCAAACCACGGGATTCATATAAGTAACGCAATATCCGTGGATGCCATAGAGAGCCTCGCAAGTTGTGGTTGCAGCTTGCTGGTTTGCCTGGGTTGGGTTCACAACCGGCACGGCATTCGCGAACCCGGCGTATCCGAAGCCGAAGTTCTCGCCGTTTTCAGAGGCCAGCGGGAAACCGCTTGTCACCGTGGAAATTCCCGAGATCCGCCAACCATTGGCAAGTTCGGAGAGCCACCAGGTTCCGCCCTTGTAGCGTTTGCCCAGGTCAACCAGGTAGTGAATATTGAAGGTCTGTGTCCGGTCGTACGGCACCGGGTTGTAGTCGTTGCGCAGGTTGACCGGATCAACGAGATGGTTGTTGTACGATGAGGCGGTGGCAAGGTTCTTAGCGAAGGTGTAGTTGGCGCCCCAGGAGACAATGCCCCCGGTCTTGTTCCACTCGATCTGCGCGCTGTTGTAGTTCGAGTAAAAGTTGTGCCTGAGCTGGTAGACGTGCTGGTAGAACGGGTAGGGACGGTAGAAATCGAACTCCGGCGTGCCAAAGCTGCTGATGCTGCCGATTTTGGGATTGCCGTAAATATCACATAAGGCACCGCCCTCGTACGCGCAAAGCGCCGAATACGACGCATCGATATTGAACAGGTTATCGCTTGCGCCCGCCATGTTCGGGTTGTTATTCGTGGGGCAACCCGTCTCAATGCCGCAGATAATGTTGATGTCCGACGCGCTGTTGTAACTGTTGCTCCCGCTATACGATCCCAGATTGACGCTGTGGTTGCCCACATACGCGACCGCTAAGTGCGAAGGCCCAAGGCGCAAAAATCCAATCCCGGGAATGCTTTGGTCGATTCCGCCGTTGAATTCGTAGTAGATGGGACGAACCTTATCGTTGGGCGAAAGCACATAGGCGTTGAAATCGGGAGGCAGGATGGGCGACTGGCTGTCGATCTGGTTGTAGGTCAGCGCCCCCACCAAATTCGTGGTCTTGTATCCCTGGGCTGTGGCCGCCGCCAGAGCATAGGGATTGAACTGCTCCTGGTTGCGGTACATGCCCCAGCCGCCGCGCAGCACGGTCTTGCCTTTGCCGAAGATGTCCCAGGATGTCCCCACGCGGGGAGTGAAGTAGATCGTAGCTGGGGAGTTGACGGAGTTCGACACGCCGGTCTTCTGGGAATACCACGTGATGCCTGGGAAGCCGGCGCTGGCGCAGTTGCGCGTGTAACCGCCGCATTGCGTGTTGTAAAGGCTGTCGGAGAACGTCGCCAGGCCATTGTTATAACGGTCCGTCCAGGGACCGAGATGCTCGAAGCGCGCGCCGAAGATCAGGCTGAGATTGTGCAGCTTCAGCGTGTCCGTGGCGAACCCGGCCACCGTCGTGTAACGCAAGTCAACGAGGGGCGAGAAATTGGTCTGCGTAAACGAATCGGCATACCCCTCGAACATCAGCGCCGTGGGGTTATAACAGCTTCCCAGGTATGCCGCGCCTGAGTTGCGCAGGTTGCCGTCGGGATTGGGGTTCACGCAGCCGTTATACGGCGCCTGATTGGTCGACGAATACTCGAAGTACGAGTTGTTGACATTGAAAGTGTATTCGCCTTGAGGATAGGCGCCGGTATCCGCGACGCCGTTGTAGGTGCCCGTCTCCCAATAAGCACCGAACTGCAGGAAGTGATTCTTTAACTGCCAGCTCACGTTGTCCTGCAGGATCGGATCCACCTTCTTGGTGTGGATCCGGTTGTTGTAGAAGCCGCCGGGCATGAGCACGTTCGGATACCCGTTCCCGCCTCCACTGTTAATGGCCGGCACGGCAAAGTCGTTGTTGTTTTTGTACATGCCCAAATAGTTGAAACCGAGCCCGCCATTGCCCGGAATGTCAAACCGGTCGACCGCCGTTGGGTTACCCATCTTTCCGGGCAGGCTGACAAAAGACATCGCGGCGGAAAACTCGTTGGTCACGCTCGCACCGAAGAAGTGAGCATAGCGCGCAGCAAGCACATTCGAAACGTCCCCGGTGCTGATGGCGCCGGGATAAGGCACGGAGCCAGTCGGGAAGTAGCCGAGATCGACAGGATCCTGGTCGATTTCCTTCTGCAGTCCGTAGACCAGGAACAGGTTGTTGTTGGAATTGATGTTATATTGCAGCGTGGACCGGAACACACCCCCGTTCTGGGTCTGCTGGAGCTGCTCGATATAGTTGTAACCAAAGGGGTTGGTGAACGGGTCGGCGTTGGGCTTTGGGAACCAGTTCACCAGCGCCGCGCCGGCGCCGTTCATGTAGGGGGTGGCGTTGTTGTTGCTCACCGCCGTCCCATTGGGCAGAAAGTTGTCCGTATAGCACATTTGCTGAATGGCATTGGGGTTGGGGTTGCCGTCAGGACGCCCCCCGCAGAGCTCGGCGTCGAGCGAAGCGGCGCTGAAATCGCCTTGCCGCTCGGCCATGGTCGGTACCCAGGCGGAGATGGCCTGCTGATCGGCCTCAAAGACCTGGTTGTAATACTCGAACCCTGCAAAGAAGAACAGCTTATCCCTCTTGCGATTGAAACGCGTAAACGGAATCGGCAGCGGACCGCCGAAATTACCACCGGGGTAAAAATACTGTTCGTTCGGGCGGGACTGGCGGAGGTAATTGTCGTACCAGTCGTTGGAGTTCAAAATATCATTGCGTGCCGCCAAATAGGCCTCGCCGTGAAACTTGGCGCCGCCCGTCTTCGTCGAGGAGCTGATCAGCGCTGGTCCTTTCGCGTATTCGGCCCCGTAGGAAGAGTTCGAGGCCTTCACTTCCTGGACCATCTCGATGTTCATCTGCTGCACCGACCCCGAATTGGTGGCGATGTCGGTGAGCGAAACGCCGTCACTGACGATGGCGATGCCGGCCGCGCCGGAGCCGTTGGCGATATATGCCGATGTGGGGCCGCTCAGGCCTACTACGGCGTTGTTGAATCCCGGACGGTTGAAGAGGCCCTGATCGCCGGTTGACATCGCGTATCCGGGCAACATCTTCACCAGCTCGCCGGCGTCTCGGCCGATGATGGTCAGGGTATTCAGGTTTTCGGAGGTGATGATGTCGCTGCGCTCGCCGGTGTGGAGCGCGGCCTGATCGGAATCGATCTGCGCTTCCACCGTAACCGCCGCGACCGTGGCGCCCACCTTCAAGCGGATGTCGGTATAGTCCAGTTGATCGCCCGTGCGCACCGGGAATGGCTGCGACTCCCAGGACTCGAAGTTTGCTGCGCTGACATCCAGCCTGTAACTCGTGTCGGGGATGACGCCGGCGAACGCAAAGGCGCCGTAGCCGTTACTGCTCGTGGTGCGCTTGATCCCGGTCGCTAGGTCGGTCAATACAACCGTGGCCTTTGGAATGACGGCGCCTGTGGTATCCGCGACGATGCCGGTCACGTTGCCTGTCGCCTGCCCGTAAAGCGCCGTTGGCGCCAGCAGGAGCACCGCGGTTAGCATCACCAGCAACGAGGCAGTCGGCCTGTTCCCTGAAAAGAACCTCATAGTAGTCCCCCCGTCGGCTACATTCCGTTTGTGTCTTCGAATCCTGGTTCCAGGTCCTCACACCGGACCTAAGTGATTGCACACCCTGCTTAAGTCCTTAAGTGCTACCTAAGCTGAGGATTCGGATTCAGGTTGTCCTTCTGCATTGAAGACAGGAAATTCTGAAGCGTAAGGTTAAGCTCTGTCAAGCGAATTCTCCCTGGGATTTTCAAAGATGGGATCGATACCGCAGCTTTCCCGGTTTTTTAGGCTTTCCGGGCGTGCGGAGCGGTTTTTTTAATCGGTTCCGCAGAGACACGCGAGCCCCGGACAGCGCGACCATCGGCACTCACGGGGGACTTCGGCTGCTGCAAGATCAAGCAGGGCAACGCTCCCACCCGTGGACCGTCGCTCGAGGAACTCGTTTGCCACCCTGGTCATGATGCCTCAAAAACCTCCTTCGCAAGAGGAAAATCGTTTCACTTCACACTCTCATTTTCCCCGCAAACTTCTATCCGGAAGAGCCTTTAGCGGCCCGGGGCCCGAGATTCCGATCGGGCATCGAGGCTGGCGCAAACCGCCCTCCGTCCCTTCCGGAGAGTTGGCCATCGATTTTCGCGCCGGGGAGCTTGACCACGGTCAAAACTCACCGTGAACATGCCTGTTCTCAGATCGGATGGCATGCTGTTTTGTGACGGGCCACACGTCTCTTCGCGAGCCATGATTTCGTCATCATAAAATGCCCTGCCCCATCCCCTTTACACGGGTATTGAAGCTAAGTTCGGGTCCGGCCATCGTGCGGCCTGGCGCGCCAAATGTTCGCTACAGTGGATTCGGACGGACCTTCCTTTTCAAAACGTGCGCGGATATGGGTATAAGTCGTTGATGAGTAAATAATTGTTCCGACCAGCAGGTTGCAAAGTGCCTGCCTACATTCTGGGTAGGCTGACTTTCA
>JBEKZJ010000168.1:0-11185 GCA_049509995.1 Occallatibacter sp.
ATTGATATAGATCGTATTGTTGGCACTCATGGAATAAGCCGAACCCACTTGCACGCTTTGGTTGGAACTGACGTTCAGGGAATGATTCCCTCCCACCTGCTCCGTAAGATTGCCACTTATGCCAAGGTCCGAATTCCCGCCTATCTGCTCCACCGCATTCGACTTGATCTGCCTGTTGAAGTTGCTGCCGATCTGCTCGCTCTGCGTCCCCGTCACGATCAGCGAGTCGTTGTTCCCCACAGAGATGCGCCGGTCGTGCTCGACCGAAACATCCATGTCCTTCTCGGCATGAAGATAAACCTGCTCGCTTCCCATCTTGTCTTCAAAGCGCAACTCGTTCGCATTCGCCCCCGAACCGCCGGTGCTGCTCCGCGTTACCAGCCCGGAACGGGTTTTGTTGTCCGGAAGGGCGTATTTGGGAGTATTGACGCCGTTATAAACCGAACCTGTGATTACCGGATTGTCGGGATCGCCGTTCAGAAACTGAATCACCACCTCGTCCTTCACGCGCGGCCAGAAATAGGCTCCCCATCCGTTTCCGGCCCAACTCTGCGCCACGCGCACCCAGGTGCAGTCGACAGTCGAGCTATCGTCGTTCTTCTTGTCCCAGAAGAATCGAACCTTTACGCGTCCCAGTGAATCAATGTTGATCTCTTCACCGCCCGACCCCACCACCACCGCCGTCTGCGGGCCGTAGATCCTGGGCTTGGTGAATGTTTGCGCGGGTTTGAAGACGATATCCGAAGAAACCGCCGTAAACCGATTGCTATACTCAGACCCTAGGGCCGTATCGGTCGCTCGGTACGATGGGACCTGGTCAACTTCAAGCGACACCTCGGTCAGCAGGTATTTCCGGTTCCACGCTTGGCGCGGGTTATCGGTGAGGCTGAACGCATAACCCGCACAGAAAGAGCGCGCATTGGAGTCGCCGCGAAATACTTCAGCCACCGCATCGGCAGCGAGCGCCCGCGTCTCCAGAAACAAGGTCTCGAGTCCCTTTTCGGTGTCCGCGGAGTCATCGGCATAGCCTTCGGCTCCCGCCGGATAAAGATACTCGTCAAAGGCATTCTTGCCGTATGGGCTCGCGCTATTCTTGTCCGGTGCATCCGAACGAGCGTAAGTCTTGTAGTTATAGTCCGCCGTCGAGTGCTTGCCTGAAACCATGGTTGCCGTCGAGGTGAATTCGGTGACCATTGCTCCGTATGCCCCCTCGGCTCCTCTCTTATTCAGAGCATAGGGGAACGAAGCCGACAGCGGGCAGTCCTGGTAGGCATTTCGTCCGTCCCCGAGGACGATCTTGTTGTCCTGGTCCGTGTGCTCGAACCAGTAAAAGATGCCGCTCTCTTCCAGCAGGCGCGAGACAAAATGGAAATCCGACTCGGAGTACTGCGTGCAATACTCAAGCTGCTTGTAGGAACTGGATGTCTGATCGGAGATGGACAATCCATACTCGCCGATCACCGCCTTGGCAATATCCACAACCGTCTTGTTCTGGAAGATGCGGCTGTTGGCGCTCAATGTAAGTTGCCACATCGACGGCACGATGCGCGCCTTGTAAACGTTGAACTCCTTGTCGCCCGCGCACTGCTCAAACGAAGCAACAATGCCGTTGATGTACCTGAATCCCTGCACATCGTTCAGACTGATGGCCACCGTCACCTTGGAGCCAATGATCTTCGTCGGATCGATCGCGGTGTCCACAGTAGCCAGCAGAACAGCCCGGTACTCGAAGAGGCGCGAAATTCCTTCCCCGCCTTCAATCGACTCCATCACGAGCACGTCCTTGCCCAGCGGGCTTGAAAACTGCATCAACCGGTCTGCCTGCTTCAGAGTTGCCATGCCGACCCCGCCTGTCCCTTGCCAAAGTTCCCCGTTGATTGCTTCAGTCGATCTGCTCCGGGATGCTGCCCGCTCTAGGGCGCAACATCCCATCCGTAGGTCAGCGCACCGTCCTTGACTGAAATGCTTACCCGGTCTGCCGCCACTCCCCCGGCAAGCTGCGACAGAATCTGCCGCGACAGATCGGGAAGCATGGTATTCGACAGGATGTTATCGACGTTCCTGGCTCCGCTCTCAACTTCAGTGCAGCGAGCAGCTACCTCGTTCAAAAGAACGTCGTCGTACTCCAGAGCGATCTTGTGCGTCTCCGCCAGTCGCCGCTGGATTTTGCCCAGCTTCAGGCGGATAATCAGCTTCATCGCCTCGTCCCTGATCGGGAAGTAAGGCACGATCATCAGCCTGCCCAAAAACGCGGGCTTGAATATCTTGTTCAATTCCGGCTTCATCGCCTTGACCAGGCCCTCATTGTCGGGCATGGTCTCCGGGTCGGCGCAAAGTTTCATCAGCGTGTCCGTCGCCGCGTTGCTGGTGAGCAGAATGATGGTGTTCCGAAAGTCGATTTCGCGGCCCTCTCCATCTTCCATCCTGCCTTTGTCGAAGACCTGGAAGAACAGTTCCAGCACATCGGGGTGCGCCTTCTCGACTTCGTCGAGCAACACCACCGAATAGGGCCTGCGCCGCACGGCTTCGGTCAACACGCCTCCCTCGCCGTAGCCGACATAGCCCGGAGGCGATCCCTTCAAAGTCGAAACCGTGTGCGCTTCCTGGAATTCCGACATGTTGATGGTGATCATGTTGCGCTCGCCGCCGTACAAAACGTCGGCAAGCGCAATGGCTGTCTCTGTCTTGCCGACTCCGCTGGGGCCTACCAGAAGAAAGACTCCGACCGGCTTCACCGGATCGTCCAGACTGGCCCGCGAGGTAAGAATTCTTTGTGCAATGGCCGCGAGCGCATGATCCTGCCCGATCACCCGCGTCTTCAAATGTTGATCCAGCGTGAGCACCGTCTCGATCTCATTGCGCACCATCTTGCCCAGGGGAATTCCCGTCCAGGCGGAAATGACCTCGCCCACAATCTGCGCGTCCACTGAGACCCGCATCATTCCCCGCTCGCCCTGCAGCGTGGCAAGCTCGGCTTCAAGCTGGGCAAGTTCAGCCCGCACTTCGCTCTCTTTAGCCGCTGCCTCAGGGTCCTTCTTCTCGGGAGACTCCAGGCTCTCCTGCAAACGGCGAATCTTCTCTGTCAGAGTCTTTTCTTTCTCCCATTGCTCGTTCAGAATATCCCGCTCCTGTTTCGCGGCAGCAAGCAGAGTCTCTATCTCCCCCAATTTCTCCGCGTGGTCTGCGCCTATCTTCGTCTCGCGTTCCAGCACGCGCTTTTGCACCTCGAGCGCGTCGATCCGGCGCAGAATATCCTCCAGGCGGGGTGGGGTCGAGTTTTGCCCCAGAGAGAGCCGTGCACAGGCCGTATCCAGCACGCTAACTGCCTTGTCGGGCAGTTGGCGGCCGGCGATATAGCGATGCGACAATCTAACTGTTGCTGTAACTGCCTCGTCGAGGATTCTCAGTTTATGGTGTTTCTCGAGCGACCCTTTGATGCCGCGCAGCATGGTGCAGGCAACCTCTTCCGTCGGCTCTTCAACCTTCACCACCTGGAACCTTCTGGCCAGGGCCGGGTCCTTCTCGAAGTACTTCTTGTACTCCGACCAGGTGGTTGCGGCGATGGTGCGCAGTTCCCCGCGGGCCAGCGCCGGCTTCAGCAGATTGGCCGCATCGTTCTGTCCCGCCTGTCCGCCCGCGCCGATCATGGTATGAGCTTCATCGATGAAGAGAATGATTTTTTCGGTTGAGGACTTCACTTCGTTGATTAGTCCCTTCAACCGGTTTTCAAACTCACCCTTGACGCCCGCACCCGCCTGCAACAGCGCCAAATCGAGGCTGTGTATATGCACTCCCTGCAAGGCCGGCGGCACATCGCCGTTGACCACGCGATTGGCAAAACCCTCCACCACCGCCGTCTTGCCTACACCGGCCTCGCCGGTCAGAATCGGATTGTTCTGACGCCGCCGCATCAGAATGTCGATCATCTGGCGAACCTCCCCGTCGCGGCCCAGCACCGGGTCGATCTTCCCTGCCTTGGCATTCGCGGTCAGGTTCACCGTGTATTGATCCAGGTGGGGCGTCTTGCCGCCCGAGGCTGCGCGGGCGCCGGCTCCGTCACCGCCGCGTTCCGCTGCCCCTTCACCGGCGGCGCCCAGGCTGGTCTGCGCCTCTCTCGACGCGGCCACAATGTCGTAAAAGCCGCTCCGCAACCCCTCCGGAGGGATGACCTGCAGCTCCCTGCTGATGTCCTTCACCATCCGGGCCAGTTCCTCGTCGCCCAGCAGCGCAAGCAGCGTGAAGCCCGTGCGGATATTTCCCGCGTTGAAATCGATACTGGCGACGGTCCACGCCTCGGAAAGCATCTTGACCACGGTCGGGCTGAACGCGGGCGAGCGCGCATTGCCGCTCTTCAGGGAATCCAGGCTGCGCTCCAGCTCCTTGGTCAAACGGGAGCGGTCAACCCCAAAGTGCTTGAGGATCGCGGCTATATCGTTGTCGCTGCCATCGAGCGTCTTCAAAAGGTAGTGTTCGATCTCGATGTCGTAGTGCGTCCGCGCGACGCACAAGCCGGCCGCGGCTTCAAGCGCCTTCCGCGTCGTATCATTCAACTTGTCGATGAGTGCCTTCAAATTCGTGCTCATAGTCTTCCCGTCCTCGTTGTCAAAAGTTTCTCACTGCACCAGGTAAGTCGCATCCGCGGGATCGCGGTCGAGCGGCCTGGTCTTCAACCAGCTCACCAGTCCCAGTTGGGGGCGTTGTTCTCCACTCGATCCCAACTCGCAGGCCGGCGCATCTTCGCGCGCCAGCACCAGTTGCACCTCTGTTTCGTAGCTCCCATTGGAGTAAAACCTCAACCACGCGACCAGCTCGCGATGGGCTTCCTGCCCCGGCAGGAATTTCAGATACTGCTCGAAGCGCATGGGTCCGAGCGAAATGCGGATGCGTCCGTGATGATCCCAGACCTCGTCCCCGGCCACTACCCCCACACCCAGACGTTCGCTCGCCCCGCCGAATCCCGTGAAACAAGTCTGATTCTCCGCGCTCAGCTTCCGCCAGGCGCCTGCGAATTGCTGAATGTGCACGTTCACGCCGAAGTAGTCTTCGAGAATCTGCTCCAGCGAAGCCGCTGAACGCACATGACGCGCCAAAAGGCTCACGTAGTTCAGATACGCCTCATCCGGAATCCCGCCTCGTCCTCGCAGGCCCTCGGTGCCAAGACCCAACAGATCCAGCAGCCGGGCGGAAAGCCGGTCCTCTCCAGTTCTTTCGTACTCGATGAAAAAGCGATACTTTTCCCAGCCCCTGTAGAAGAACGAAATCATGCGATGGTTGAAGATATTGAGAAAGTCTTCCATCGTATGGTCCTTCTGCCGGGCTCGCGCCAGCAGAAACTCCGTATAAGGCGCCGGCATCACGGAGATTGCGGCACACAAACCCATGAACTCCACGGTCATGCTCATCTGGCCGTTCTCCATGCGCCGCAAATCGTAAATCTCGCTGGGCGGAAACGCCAGCGAAGTGCGGGCCGAGAACCGGATCGTCTCTCCTTGAGGCGTAATGAAATACCCCACCGGCTTGCGCTCCTGCTCCATCTTCTGCAGCATGCGCACAGCCTGAAAGAAATGCACCCGGAACGGCTCTTCGTCCAGCATCTTGCGAAGATTCCGATACTCGGGTCTTTCGTGTTCTTCACTTGTCTGCCCGGTTACAGCAGGGCTTGAGTCCCAGCTCTTGGCGGCCATTTTCCCAGCGCCTCCTTTCGTAGAGTGCTCCGTGCAGTCAATTGCGAAAAGCTGTTCATGGAAGCGTAACCGGCAAGAAAGCGATCGAGCACGGCGGCAAACAGATACAATCCGCTGCCTGCGAACTGCTGTTCGTCAAACTCCATCTCCACCTGGGTTCCGCGCGCAGGAATAAGCCCATAGACTGAGTTGACCAGCGCAAAATTGGGTGAGGAACTCATCTTCAATATCGATCCCACCTGGTTCTCGCTGGCCGTCGCATCGGACATGTTATGCAGCCGCAGAATCTCCTGCATGGCGGTGCGTCCCTCTTCGTTCAGAGACAGATAATTCAGAGAAAGCAGCGAGATCAACCGCCAGAAATGTCCTTGCCCTCCGGCTGGATTGATGCTTGCCGTCGGGCGCCGCAATGCAACCACCGTCTTGGCCGCCGGGTATCCGGTGGCTTCAAAGTCGCCGGATTCGGATCCAAACTGGAACCGGGACGGCAGATCGAAATTTGTACACAGCGTGCGCACCATCAGTACGTCCGCTTCGGGGTCCGTGAAACTTCCCGTCAGGTCGACCACGGAGATGCTCATCGTCGAGGGTTCACGCTCGCCAAACTCGTTCAGGCGCCGGGTCGCCGACCAGAACGCAAGATCCTGCCGCTTGCGCGTTTGATGGCGGTACGCATGCATGGGTTCCAGCACCACCGATTGCCGCAGCTTTGGATTGCTTGCGATCACCTCTTCGATGCTGAATATCTCCATCGCCGTGGAATGGCGGCTATCCGGGACAATGGTGTATTCATGCCGCGTCTGGCTCAAAAGAATCGGCTCCGACGACTGCGGAAAAAGATTGATTGCCGGAGTGCATCCCAGCCGGAATGTCCGCTCGTTGACGCCCAGCTCGAGCACCTGTTGCCGCTCCGCGCGTTCGAAGCTCGAAAACAGGAAAACGATCTCCGCCTCTTCGCCAAAACCGGCCTGCGCCAACGGCTCCAGGCCCGCGAGGTCGAAGAAAAGAAACTTCTCCGGGAGCGCAAAGTACTCCTGGAGCAGCCGGTGCCCGTCCATGGAGCGCCGCACAAAGGGCAGCAGGCTTTCCTCAGCGTCGAACCCCACCATGCGCAATTGCTCCGGTCCCAGGCTGATCAGCCTCTTCTCATCCTTCGGATCGCGTAGCTGAATCTCGATGCATTTCTCTGCGAGAAGCTCATACAGCGAATACACCACGCTCGCGTCTCCTGCCAGATGAAAGCGCAGGTGCTTGAGCGGGAGCCCGGAGAAAACCACATCTCTCTGACAGCGAAGCCGCAAACGCACCGCCGCCACGGCCTGGATGCCCACCGTCGCGCGTGGCGGCCGTTGCATCCGCTCCGGCTGGCGCCACTCCGCCGCCGCAACCGAAAAGGGCCAAAGATCCACGTCATACGCGGTAAGAAAGCGGCAAGGCAGCCCCTCGACCGTTGCCTTGGACACCAGCGGCGTCCCTCGCGGAACCCGCATGCCCGCTGTCTTCTTCCCCTGCGCCGGGTCTGGCTGGCACTCCACGATGGTCATCGAAGGCGTGGGACGCAGATAACTCGGATGGATGATCCGGGTCAGGGATTCGCAAATTTCGGGGAAATCGTCATCGATCCTGCGGTGCACCCGGGCGGCAAGGAACGCGAATCCCTCCAGAAGACGATTCACGTGCGGATCGTCGCAGCTATCCGGATCTAGCAACAGCCGCCCCGCGACCTTGGGATACTTGCGCGCAAACTCGCCGCCCATCTGGCGCAGATAGGTCAGTTCGCGCTCATAGTACTCCAGCATTTCCTCGCGCATGCCCTACTTTACCTCGTACTCGCCGCTGATCATCTGCAGCACGGTGTCGAATTTGACTTCTTCATCCATGTTCTCGTAGGTAATCTGCCCCTCGATATGGAACCTCAGGCTGCGGCTGAGCAGATCCGTGCGGGTCAGATAAACACGAGGCTGGCGGATCCGTGGCTCGAAGGTGCGAATGCATTTCTCCAGCGCAACCGTGAGGGCATTCTGTTCCCTGCCCGCGGAGCCATCGAAACTGTGAATGTCGGGCAAACCGAAGTTCAACACCGAGGCCGCGGTGGCAGGATAGGGCTCCAACTCCGGAATGACGGGCTTGCGGGTATTCAACAGCCACTCCAGATCCCGCTTCATCGACTCGCGATACATGCTGATGGACGCAGCGCGAGTCTCCGGCCACTGCTCCGTATCGGCCAGCCGATCGACCAACGACTGCGTGATCAGGATTTCAGACTTGCTTCTGGCCAACTCATCCTCCCGAAATCACTGCATATGCGCTATTGCAGAACGGTTGCGTCCAGCCACTGCTGCGTCTCAGGGTTCGCTGCGCCGGTATCGTCTTCAAGAGTCCAGTACCGTAACTCGGGCCTTGCGGCGATAAGACTCTTCACCGTTCCCACCACCGCCTCCGAGATTGCATCTGCCCCGGTCTCCTGCCCGGCTCGCCAGATGTAGCGATGCAGATCGAGCCACGCCCGGGCGCATTCGCTGGCCAGAATGGGAAGGGATGCCCGCAGCAACTCCGGCCATGCGCCCTTGGCGGCCAACGCCCGCAGCGATTGTCTGGTCCCGGGACTTGGCCCCACCGCAAAGCCCGGAGCCGGCGTCGTTCCCTGCATGCGCGTTTCTCCCAGGCGCAGACCGGCGCAGACCAGATACGGCACCGGTGACCTGGGATCCCTTGCAAATAAAAACTCCGCGCTCTCAACCACCAGCGCATACGCATCGGCTATCCGCTCCAACGGCCCCGCCGAAACAGAACTGCGCCGCGCCGTTTGCCCCGGCTCTTCATCCGCCGCCCGTTCTTCCTGGCCTGCAACGGCCTCCTGCGCGCCGGCCTCCGCTACCGGCTTCTCGACAGCCTGCACAGGATCCGGCTCCGTCTTGCGCCGCTCGTTGAGCAGCAGAAGCACTACCTGGTGGACCTCCTCCAGCGTGTCATGCAGCTTCGACAGAATGGGCGCGTTGTCACCGTAGACTTTCTGTTGGTATTGATCGAGGCGCTCCGTTGCAGCGAGCGCTTCTGCCAGCGCCGCGTCCGCCTGCACGTAAAGGCTTTTTGGACTTCCCGCAAACGCCTGATCGAAATCTTCGGCGCTCAGCTTGCCGTGATCGATCGCATCCTTCCGCGCCTCCAGCTTGGCGTCCGACGTGGCGTCTCTCTCATAGCCCACGAGACGAGATTCCAGATATTTTTCAAAGCTCAGACCGCTTCGGGTCAGCGGCGCCTTGCGAACGGCGCCGGCAAGCAGCCTCCCCGCCGTCTCCACCGCGAGCATCCGCAGTTCCAGGTCGTTGCCTTCCTCGATCAGGGGATAGAGCACAGGCCAGAAGGTCTCCTGCAACGCGCGCAGCAGCTCGATGCTGGGCGCCAGAACCGGAAAACCTTCAACCCGCAGGTGCGATTCCGCAAGCCAGCCCGCCAGCCGAAGATCCTTGCTGTTCTTGGCCAGCGCCTCGCCCGCCAGCTTGATCACCGCTCGATAGTCTGCCTTCTTCTGCTGGGCTAGCATCCCAGCCGGACCCTGGTCCTCGTCTTCTCTGCGCGCTTCCTTGATCTGATCGAAGACCTTGTCGTAGTAAAGATCCGCGCCCGCCGGGTTCTCTCCTGCAATCGGCGTAAGCAAATCCTCACGCAGAGGCATCTTGAGACTCCTTCTCCGGGGCAGACCATGTGACGCTGCGAATCTCCAGCAGCGGAACATCGGCCCCGTCGACGACCATCAACTTTGCGCCGTAGGGGATTTCGCCATAGGCCTTGTCCGGCTCCCAGGCCGATTCCCGGCCCAGGTGGACGGACTCATCCGCATGGCGGAATGAGAGTGGACACAGGACGGGAAGAAGAACTTCGCCGAGCTCCTGAAGACGAAAGTCGGCGCTGGTCTCCACGCGCGCCCGCGCCCACACCAGGTCGCGCAGGTTGGCGGGAGGCTCAATCTCCAGCCGGCGCAGATAATGGATGGGAATCCAGGTGTAACTGCCGGCCAGGAACACCTCGAGATTTGCGCCGATGCGCGGGTCTGAATCGCTGAACTCGCTGAACGGCGTTCCGTTCCAAACTCCGGCGTGAACGGCCCCCTCGATCAAAGGAGGCGTCTCGCGGTTGGCAAACATGGCTTGCCTGGTGCGCTCGGCATGCAGCGCACTCCGATAAAGCAGGGTCCCCGCGGCTGCCTCGGCATTCGCTCCCGCCAAAAGATCCAACTGCTTCTCTGCCCGGTCAAACTCGCCGGCAAACAGCAGAAGCTCGAACAGGAAGGTGCGGCGCTTGGCGTCGAGTGGATTGGATCTCAACTCGTCGCCAAGCGCCTTGATGGCCTCCCGCAGTTTCCCTTCGCGGTAAAGCGCTAGTGGTGTCATTGTCTGCTAGGAGACCTTGTTCTCCTTGACGTTGTAGGTCACCGCCCCGGTTGTGGTTACTATGCCCTGCTCGTTCTGCTGGCTGTACTCGATCTTGATCTGGTTGTAACTGAACGAGACGCTCTCATGCGGAATCTCGTCCGTCGCGGAATGCTGGATCGAGGTCACAAACAGCTCCTTGAAATCCACCTTGAGAAACGGCTTGCCGCCGGCGCCGGCCTTCACCGCCTCCAAGTTCCCGGTCTTGATGTGCGTGCCGCTCACCAGCGACTTGAACAAAGGCGTGCTCCCCTTGTCGAGGTGCTTCATGACGCTGAAGTCGGCGAGGTCGGCTTTGCCGGCGCCCGAACCACCCGTACCCGCAACTGTAGTGACCTGGGAGGCGCCCCAGCTGAAGGAGTTGATGCGAATCCAATCTTTATGATTGGCATCCACCGACTCACCCTGAATGCCATCGAGTTTCAAGAAATAATCAACTGCCATGTCGAAATCCTTTCGTGTTCGGCCTGGTTAGCAGGCCGGTTGGGGAATTGGGGTTCGAGAGACTGGAACAGTGGATCTATTTGCCCGCGGGTTGCGGCAGATCCGCTACCAGCCTCAAAGACACAGTAAGTTCATCCAGTTGGAAGTGGGGACGCATAAATGCCACGGCCCGCAGCGCCCCGGGTTTACCCGGAATTTCCATCACCTCAATGCGCGCTTCGCGCAATGGCCTTTCAGCCTTGGCGCTGGGCGACGCATTATCGTCCGCGATCACATAATTCGCTATCCACTGATTCAGGAAAAGCTCCGCCTGCGACCGGCTCATCGTGCTGCCCAGCTTGTCCCGCATCATGGCCTTCAGGTAATGCGCGAAACGCGACATGGCCAGCATGTATGGCAACTGGGCCGACAGCCTTGCATTGGCATTGGCCTCCGGCTTGTCGTACACCTTGGGCTTGTTGGCCGTTTGCACGCTGAAGAACGCCGCATAGTCCGTTCCCTTGCAATGCACCAGGGGCACAAATCCCTGGTCGGCAAGCTCCTTTTCACGGCGGTCGGTAATGCTGACCTCAGTGGGGCATTTCAATGCCACATCGCCTTCATCGGTGCGGAAGTTGTGCGTGGCCA
>JBEKZJ010000169.1:0-11164 GCA_049509995.1 Occallatibacter sp.
CGAAGGGCTGATAGTCGGACACGGTTAGCCTCCAAGTGAGCGCAAGCAATCTTGCTCAAATTTCCCTGAAGGGGGAGTGTATCAGCGCGGGGGGTGGGAACGACAGAGAGGGCGCGGCGGGCGGGGTTGGCGAGGCGGGGGTTGGCGAAGGGAGGCCTGATCGCGTAGGGTAATGGGCGACTGTGGAATTGACGTTTGCGGAGAATGGAACAGGAATGACGAACCCAACTTTCGCCCCCAACCCCGTGCAGCGGCTGCTGTCGCTGGACGTGCTGCGCGGCATCACCATCACGTTCATGATCATGGTGAACAACAACGGCGGCCCGGGTTCCTGGCGCTTCATGAACCACGCCGAATGGAATGGGCTGACGCCGACCGACCTGGTTTTTCCGACGTTTGTGTTCGTGGTGGGCGCCTCGATCGTGTTTGCGTTCGACGCGCGGCTGGCCCGGGGGGCCAAGCGCGCACAGCTTGCCTGGCACACGTTGAAGCGGGCGGCGATTCTGTTTCTGCTGGGGATTGTGGTCAACAACTTTCCGTTCTTCAAGCTCGAACACATGCGCATCTACGGCGTGCTGCAGCGCATCGCCATCTGCTACCTGGTGGTGGGCCTCCTTTACCTTTGGGACCAGCGGGCGTGGACGAAGGTGGTGGCGCTGGCGGTGGCGCTGGTGGGCTACTGGGTGCTGCTGCGCTGGGTTCCGGTGCCGGGAGCGGGCCTGCCGGGGCGCGATATTCCCTTCATGGACAAGAGCCTGAACCTGGTCTCGTGGCTCGACCGGCTGCTGATGCCCCATCATCTCTATCTGGAGGCGCCGGCCTACAATTTGCGCGACCCCGAGGGGTTGCTCAGCGACCTTCCCGCTTTCGGCACGACGTTGCTGGGCGTGCTCACCGGCCTGTGGCTGCGCGCGCGGAGGACCGTTCCCGCCAAGACTGTGGGGCTGGCCGCGGCTACTGTAGCCTGCCTGGCCTCAGGATACCTGTGGTCCATCTGGTTCCCGCTCAACAAGAACCTGTGGACCAGTTCCTATGTGCTGGTGGCCGCCGGGTGGTCGCTGCTGGTGCTTACGCTGGCCTACTGGGTGGTGGAGCAGTGGGGCTGGGGCAAGGGCCGGGGCAAAGGATGGGTTTATCTTTGGCTGGTCTTCGGCTCGAACGCCATTATGGCCTACATGTTCAGTGAGCTCTTCCCGAGTGCGCTCGATAGCATTCACTTCACGGCGGAAGGGAAGCGCACCAACGGGCTGGAATACCTTTATAAGCACGTCTTCGCGCACATCCCCAATCCGGGCTGGGCCGCGTTTGCCTACTCGGTGACCATGACCGCAATCTGCTTCCTGCCGGTCTGGCTCCTCTACCGCAAGAAGATTTTTGTGAAGGTGTGAGGGGAGGCGGAGCAGGGGAGATGATGGCTCGAGGCCGAGGAGAAACGATGCGGAGATGCGGGAAAGGGAATGCTGCGCCGGCCAGGCTAGAGTTGCTTCTGGCGCTCGCGATCGTGTTTCTGTGTGGAGCTGGGATTGTGCGGGCACAGAGCTCGGCAAAGCCGATTCCCATCCCTCCTCCACCGATGGGCTGGTCCTCCTGGAACAGTTTTTCAAACACCGTGGATTCGCAGGTGGTGGTGGAGCAAGCCCGGGCCATGGTTTCTACCGGCATGGCGAAGGCGGGGTATCGCTTCATCAACATCGACGAAGGCTGGTGGCTGGGGGAGCGCGATGCGGAGGGCAACATCGTGGTGGATGCGAAGGCCTGGCCGGCGCTGGCTCCCGGAGAGCGTGCGGGAGACATGGCTAACATCGTTCGGTATATTCATGGGCTGGGATTGAAGGCCGGCATCTACACCGACGCCGGAGCCGACGGTTGCAGCACCGTGGGACCCGACCTTGGACCCTCCTACGCGCATACCGGCAGCGAAGGGCACTACGAACAGGACTTCCTCCAGTTTGCCCGCTGGGGATTCGACTACGTGAAGGTGGACTGGTGCGGCGGCGACCGGGAGAACCTGGATCCGGCGGTTCAATACGCCGAGATTGCCCGAGCCATCGCCGGGGCGGAAGCTATTACCGGGCACCGGCTGTATTACTCGATCTGTAACTGGGGAAAGAACAGCCCCTGGACCTGGGCTCCTAACATCGGCGGAGTTACAGCAGATATCTGGCGCACGGGTGGAGATATCGTTGCGCCGATCGTGGCCAATACCAAGAACAGCGAACGCCGGGCCGCGTTGAAAGAAGTGTTCAGGGAGTTCGACTCTGCCTTTCATCCCGAGGCGCAGCACACCGGTTTTTATAACGATCCGGACATGATGGTGGTTGGGATGCAGGGGCTGACCGAGGCCGAGAACCGGGTGCACATGAGCCTTTGGGCCATGCTGGGAGGGCCGCTGATTGAGGGCGCCGACCTGACGAAGCTGAGCGATGAAGCTCTTGCCACGCTGACCAATCCTGAGGTGCTGGCGATCGATCAGGATGCGCTGGGTTTGCAGGCATTGAAGGCGGCGGAGGCCGGACCGGGACTTGAGGCGTGGTCGAAGCGGCTGGCGAAGAGCGGGGAACGCGCGGTGCTGCTGCTGAACCGGACCGGCGCGGCGGCGGCGATTGCGGTGCGCTTTGGGGACCTTGGACTGCTCGATTCTTCCTCCGCCACCGTTCGAGATGTTTGGGGACGGAAAGACATCGGAGCCTTTGACTCTTCTTACTCCGCAACCGTGCCGGCCGGCGACGCAGTTATGCTTCTCATCCATGGGCGCGAAGGCAAACTCACAACCTACGCGGCCGGCGGCGCGGGAAAGCAGACAGCAGGCAGCCATGGCGTGGCTCTCGCCAGGGGCGAGCCGGTCAGCTTCACCCAGGTGGCCTCGCGCGGCCGCGTGGCCCGGATTCAGATTGCGTATACCAACCCGGACGATGCTCCCCGTTTCGCGGAACTGCGGGTGAATGGGCAGGCGGCGACCCGAATCGCGTTTCCTCCGACGGGAGGCGGGAGCGCTCCAGGCTCGATCTGGATTGAAGCGGTGCTGGATCGGGAGGGCGCGAAGAATGTGTTGAGCTTTTCGGCGGCGGATGCGCCGGGACCGGTGATTGGTTCGATCGCCGTTGAGTGATGAGCTTTTCCGCAGCCTGTCAAGCCCCCTGCGCAGCCGCTTTGACCGGCCGGAAGAGCCAGAGGAGCAGGAGCGAGAAGAGCAATCCGCCCACCGTGAACTTGAGCCAGACGGGAGCTTCAGACGGGGAGAAGAAACCTTCCAGGCAGCCGGCAATCACCAGCAGGGGAATGATGCCGGAGACCAGGCGCGTGGCTTCGATGCCGCCCTGGGCGACCGAGTCCTTCCAGCGCAGAGCGCCGGGGAAGAGCATGGCGTAGCCGAGGCGAAAGCCTGCCGCGCCGGCGATGACGATCGAGGGCAGCTCGAGCGCGCCGTGGGGGGCGACAAAGCTCCACAAGGCCACCGACATGCCGTATTGGTGACAGGCTGCGCCGACGACGCCGAGCAGCATGCCGTTGACGTAGAGATTGAAGAACGTTCCCAGGCCAAAGACGATGCCCCCGGCGAAGGTGACAAAGCTGACCGAGAGGTTGTTGGTCATGATGGCGCTGGTGGCCATGGGCGCCACGCTCACCACGGAGTGGGTCCACATCTCATGGCGCTCCATGGTGGAGATCATCTCGGGGCCGACGAAGTGGCGCATGAACTCCGGGCGGGCGCTGGTGAGCGCGGCGCCGAGCAGGCCCCAGGCGAGGGAAACCCCGAGCGAGGCCAGGACAAAGCCGATCTGGCGCTGGAAGACGGCCGGATACTCGTCGCGCAGGAAGAGGAACAGGGTGCGCAGATTCGTCTTGCGGCCGGAATAGATGATATGGTGGGCGCGAGCCAGCAACTGATTCACATGCGCCGCATAGGCGCGGGCGGTGGAATCCTGGCGGAGCACGGAGAGGTCGGCCGCTACCTGGCGGTAGAGCAGGGCCATCTCCCGCAGTTCGGCGCGGGAAAGCTGGGCCAATCCGCTTGCGCCGGATTGGGCCAGCAGGGAGGACAACCGGTCCCAGTGGGGCCGGCGCTTCCCAATCCACTGGTTGGAGAGGATTTGCGCCATGGACCTGAGTTCTGACCAGCTTAGCATCGATACCCCGGAGCTGGTGGCCATCGAGATGCCGCTGGCGGGAATCGGCAGCCGTTTCATCGCGCTGCTGGTCGATTACCTGATCTGGTTTGCCGGGCTGGTTGTGCTCTGGCTGCTGTCGAGGTTGTTTCTGCCTGGCGTCAACGCGTTTTCGAGGATTTCGTTTCAATGGGCCATGGCCATCCGTTTCTTTATCGTTTTCCTGCTGAATTGGGGCTACTTCACTCTGTTTGAGGCCTTTTGGAATGGGCGCACGCCGGGCAAGCGGGTGGCGCGGATCCGGGTCATCCAGCGCTCCGGGCGCGCCATCGGGCTGTTCGAGTCCATGGCCCGCAATCTTGTGCGCTATGTGGACCAGATTCCGTTCTTCTATGTCGTCGGCGTCATCACCATGTTCGTGACCCGCCAGCACCAGCGGCTGGGCGACCTGGCCGCCGGCACCCTGGTGGTGAGGGATCGGGAGCCGGAGGCTCCGTTATGGGGCGATTCCGGCTCCCGAACCTTCACCGCGCAGCTTTTTACTCCCGGCGCCCCCATCCCGGAGCCGCACACGGCGCTCACGCTGCCCGCCGGCGGGATCGCCAAGCTCTCGGTTGCGGACCTGGAGGTGCTGGAGGGGTTCTTTTCCCGGCGGCTGGATATGAGCCTCGCGACGCGCCAGGCGTTAGCCCTTCGCATAGCCTCGGCCATCCAGGCAAAGTCCGGGCTGGAGCCGCCTGCCGGGGCCAGCGTGGAGACATTTCTTGAGGCCACGGCGCGGCAATTGCGGGACCTGGCGCGGATGCAATAGAACATTAATTTCTATAGGAAACTTTCAAAACCGATTTGAGCTTCATCGCGGCCAGCTCTCGCCGGAGGGTTGCCGGGGTGGGAGCTTAATCGTTTGATTCGCGCGATTTTTGCCGGGGAGCGGTCCGGGCGGGCATTTTCGACTCTTCAACCGGGGGCAACTCGGAAACCGGCGCCAAATAGTACTGCTCCGCTAAATTCCGTTTTTTCTGGCATTTCCGGACGCAGCCGCAACCGCCGGCGCAGTTTTAGAAGCGGCGCGGAAAAATCATCCGAAAGTTGCACTTGACAACTGCCTGTCGTTGAGCATTAAATGTCTCCCGGCTCAGTGGACGGAGTCTTGCGCTCAATGAACTTAAACGTTTGAGTACAAGGGTTCCAAAAATTGGAGAATCGTAATTTCCTTCTTCCATACCACGGAGAAATTGGGCCGTTCAGAGGTCCGTTCAGGGGCCTTTGCAGCCTGGGCGGACGGCCCGGAGCCGACGGATTGCCGGAACTGATGAGGAGCGCTCCGGCAGGAACGGGAACGAACAAAGAACCCCGCATTCCGGCACCAGAATGCCGGCGGCCCAAACCGGCGGAGACGCCTGGAAAGGGCTGGGAAGACGGGTTGGGCGGACGGAAGGATTGGGGAGTAAATGGATTTTCTACCTGACAATCCTCAGTTCGCGCGCATTCAATGGCTCGGTCGCAGTTTCCGGGCATCAGGTAAATCGGTGTATTTGAGCAAATCTGTTCCAGATCGCCGTCAGCCTTCGCGGCCCTCCGTGCTAACGGAAGGCATGGCGAGGGCCTGGCCGCGTTGGGGAGCAGACGGGCCGGTCGAGGCACCAGAAGACCAGCGGCCCGAACTCAGACGTCCGCCGATCGACCGCGAATCCGGTTCCATCCAAGCGGCTTCATGCCGTAGCGATGGGGCAGCGACTGAAGTACGCAACACAAACAGCAAGAAACTTGAAAAGGATGGTCACATGAGACAAGCGAGATACAGGTATTTCCTGCTGCCGTTGTTCTTGGTGTTGGCATGCGCGGGAGCATTTGCGCAGGCCAATTCCAATGTCACCGGCATCGTCACAGACCAGACGGGAGCGGTGGTCGCGGACGCGAAGATCGTGCTTATCGATCCAGCCACCAGCGAAGCGCACTCAACCGTCAGCGACAGCACCGGATTGTATAACATCGGCGGCTTGAATGCCGCCAACTACAACCTGAAGGTCTCAGCCAAGGGCTTCGAAGCGTACGAGCAAAAGGGGGTCGTAGTCGACATTTCCCGGACGTTCCGTGTCGACATCAAGCTGACCGTCGGGGCCGAAACGCAGACCGTGACCGTCGAGGCGGACGCCCTGGCGGTACAGTCCGACTCCAACGTGGTCAGCACGCTCATCAACGAGCAACAGATCACCGATCTGCCCACCAACGGCCGCAACGTGATCGGCCTGGCGGCATTAGGCCTGGGCGTCAGCGGCAACCTGCCCGACATGGAGAGTCCGTTCTCCGTGACCGCCAACTACTCCATCAGCTTCAACGGCCTCAACCAGGCGCACAACGTCTGGATGATTGACGGCGCCGAAGCGTATGACCGCGGTTCCGGCGGCAAAATGTCGGTTATGCCTTCCCAGGACTCGCTGGGCGAGTTTCAAGTACTGGCCAGCAACTATCCTCCCGATTACGGTATAGCCTCCGGCGGCACCATCACCATGTCCATTAAGAGCGGCACGAAGAAGTTCCACGGTGGAGCTTGGGAGTTCGACCGCAACGACGCGCTGGATGCGCACAATTGGGCTGACAACAATCACGGACAGAACGCCAAGAAGTCTGAGCTTCGCTATAACGTCTTCGGCGCCAATGTCGGCGGTCCGGTGTTCATTCCTCACGTCTACAATTCGGAGAAGAAGAAGACCTTCTTCTTCTATAACGAAGAGTGGCGCAGAGAGGTCACGGGCGTCTCGACCAATTCGATCAAGACTCTTCCCGCAGCGGATTTGGTCTCCTCGGCGTCGACATTCAACTTCACGATCCCAACCTACAACCCCGCAACGGCGGTCATCGTGCCCACAGTCGCCGATCCGGCTCTGGTCGCAAAGTTCGCGGGCGATGGCCTGACGATGGGTAAACCTTTCCCAGGCAATACGATTCCAGGCGACCTGCTGGATGCCAACGCCCTGCTCTTCAACACCACCAAGAATCTTCCGGCGTCGACCAATGCGGACGGTACCTACACCCCGACCGGCGGCCATCTGCCTGTCACGGTACGTGAAGATCTCTTCCGCATCGATCACAACTTCAACGACAAGTGGCAGGTCCTCGGTCACTACATCCATGACGCGATGGACACCGTCGAGGCGACTCCCGAGTGGCAGGGCGACAACTATCCGACCGTCGGCTCCAACTTCAGCAACCCGGCGTACGCCGCGGTCATCAAGCTGACCGGCGCGCTGACGCCCGCTGTACTGCTCGAAGCTGCGTTCAACTACAACGGCAACAAGATTGCCATCATTCCGGTCGCGGCTGGCGGCGCCAGCTTTGTCAAGCCCTCGGGCTGGACCACCGGGACCTACTTCCCGCTGACCAATGACGTAGGCAATCGCCTGCCCGACATCAAGTGGAACACGGTCGGCACCACCTGGGGTCCTGGAAACGATCCCTGGACCAACGGCGCCGAGGACTATGCCGAGGTATACGCCCTGTCCTGGACGAAGGGCAAACATCAAATGAAGTTTGGCGGCGGGTACAACCGCTATATCAAGAACCAGGTTATCGGCAAGGATTCAGAGGGAGACTACACCTTCGGCGATGGCTGGAACGTAGCAACCTCGACAACACCCGCCGGTCCCACGGGCCTACTCACGGGCGATTCGTATTTGGACTTCCTGCTTGGTCTGTCCACTCAATTCAGTCAGGCGAACGCCAATCCCATTAACCACTACGTGAACCAGACGATCTCCGTCTATGCCGAAGATAACTGGCATGTGAACAACAGGTTGAGTGTGCAGTACGGTTTCCGCTACGACATGATGCCGCACACATGGGAGCGCAACAACCAGGTTTCCAATTTCAATCCGGCGCATTACCAGCCGGGGCTTACCACGGCAGCCAGTTTCAACTCGGACGGCTCCTTCGCAACGGGCGCTCCCGGTCTGGCAACCAACTCGATCGGCACGTTCTATCTGAACGGCGTCGATATTGCCGGCCAGGGAGGCACACCAACCGCACTGGTCAAGAACGACTACAAGACCTGGATGCCCAGGGTTGGTTTCTCCTATGATCTATCTGGCAACGGCAAGACCGTGGTGCGCGGCGGCTTTGGTACGTTCTACGAGCGCATCCAGGGCAACGACATCTACGACGCTGCCGGATCGCCTCCGTTCATCAGTCAACCTGCTCCCACGAACGTGGAATTCACCAACACCAGCTACAACTGGCAGGCTGGCGCGGCGGCTTCTGCGCCGACCTTCACACAAGGCTTCAACTCGCTGAACAAGTATTATCCAGATCCGGCAGTGGCGCAGTTCAGCCTGGGCGTGCAGCATGAGATCGTTCCTTCGCTGATCATGATCACGCAGTATGTCGGCAACATCGACTGGCACCAGAACGTCTGGGTGCCGATCAACGATTTCCCGCTCAGCACGCCGTACGCAACGCGCCAGGCGGCTGCAAGCGGTTCGCTCGGGACGGTTGACTCTTTGATCGCCAGAACCTATCCGGGTTTTGGTAACATCAGATTGCAATCGACTCCGCAAACCGGCACCTACAACAGCTTCCAGGCAGGCCTCCGCCAGCAGAATAAACACGGCCTCAGCTTTGAACTGGATTACACGTACGCGCACCAGATCGATTCCACACCGGGCAGCGTAGACGTGGACAACAACAACCCCACACGCGATCCCTGGAACATGAAGTACGACAAGGGGTCTGGTATCCTGGATCGCCGGCAGGTTTTCAGCGGCAATTACGAGTACAAGCTCCCGTTCTTCAATCATGCCGATGGCCTGACGAAGACCCTCCTCGGCGGCTGGGAAATCTCCGGCACGGTGATTTCCGAGACCGGCTTGCCCTGGTTCGGCAATGTTGCTCCTTCGAACACCTACGGTGATACGGTTGGTTTGGGCGGTGACTACTCGGTCCGTCCCAACCTGGCCGGTAAGCCGCACTACACCAAGGGAAAGACCACCGTTGGCACAGTCTCGGGCTATCAATATGTGAGCAGTGCAGGCTTCTCGAAGCCTGTAGCAGGCTGGCTCGGCGGCCCGAACCTGGGCTTCGGCAACATGGGCAAGGATGCCGTGGTGGGCGCAGGCCGCACCAACTTCAGCACCGCGGTGTACAAGTCGTTTGCTTTCGGCGAGGCTGCTCATTTCGAGTTCCGTGCCGATAGCTTCAACACCTTCAACCACACCCAGTTCAACGGCTTGTCTGACACCAATCCTCAGAATTCCGACTTCGGTTTCGTGAACAGCGCGCAGGACCCGAGAACCTTCGAGCTCGGCGCCAAGTTCATTTTCTAACCACAACCTTCAACCGGGGCGCGGCAGGCAAACCCTGCCGCGCCCCTTTTCTTTGGCAGCCGCAATTGCCCGATCTCCAATAAAATAGACAAGGTGCAGAAGTGAAACTCTCTACGCAACTGCGAATCTGTCTGATCCTGGCGATAACTCTGGCCCCTGGCGCAGCAGTTTGCCCTGGCCAGACCGCCGCGGCGCCGGAGAGCCAGCGGCAAACAGCGCTCGCCCTGGAACAACAGGGCAGGAACGTCGAGGCCGAGACGGCGTGGCGCGCGTTCCTAAAGACTCATCCTTCCAGCCCGGAGCCCTGGGCTCACCTTGGACTCCTCGAAGCCCGGCAGGAACACTACAAAGAGGCCGTGCCTCTTTATCGCAAGGCCATGGCGCTGAATCCTGCGTTTCCCAGTCTGCGCCTGAACCTCGGATTGGCGCTGTTCAAAGGCGACGAACTGAAGTTGGCCATCCAGGAATTCAAGCCGCTGCTCAAGAGCCAGCCTTCAGGCTCACCCGAGGCCCAGCGCCTGACCATTCTGTTGGGCATGGCGCACTATGGACTTGGAGAATACGCCGAGGCGGCTCTTTATCTGCGGCAGGCCGCCGCCCGCGATGCGCAAAATCTGCAATTGCGTCTGGCCCTGGCGCACAGTTGCCTGTGGTCCAAACAGTACCAGTGCGTTCTGGATACGTATCACGAGATTCTGATGCTGAACGCGGAGTCGGCGGAGGCCGATATGCTGGCCGGCGAGGCGCAGGACGAGCTGAAGAATCACGGCGGCGCGATCGAGCAGTTCCGCGCCGCGGTAAAGGCCGATCCGAAGGAGCCCGACGTACACTTCGGTCTGGGCTACCTGCTGTGGACCCAGAGGCAGTACCCGGAGGCGGCGAGCGAGTTTCAGGCCGAGCTCGCCAACGATCCGAATCACGTCCAGGCCATGATCTACCTGGGAGACACGCAGATGCAGTTGAACCATCCGGAAGCCGCGCTGCCGCTGCTCGAAAGTGCACTGCGCATCGACGCGGGGCGGGAACTGGCTCATCTCGATCTTGGCATCCTTTATGCCGACGCCGGCCGCCGGGACGACGCCCTGCGGGAGATGAAGGAGGCCGCACGGCTGGCCCCTGAGGACGTGAACGTCCACTGGCGGCTGGGACGGCTCTACCGGTCGATGGGAAGGAAGGACGAGGCAAAGGCCGAACTCGACAAGGCCAGCAGCATTACCAAGGCCGCCGACAATGCGCTGATCGAAAAGATGGATGGCGCTCACGCGCGGCCGCCACACGCACAGGAACGGGCAGCGGCGCCCTCGGACAAATAGAGCGGCCCTGGTTCCGATGGCCTAATTGGGCAGGGATTTGGACACGATGGACCTTTCCTGCGCCAGCAGAACGGCCAACGCCTTTTCCGGGCAGATGTGCCGGACCTCAAGAAAACCCAGATCCTTTTCTGTTTCCACGCAAAAGGCGATGGTCATGAAGCAGTCCAGGCAGCGGGTGTTGTAGGTGCCGTTTTCATTTTGGGTGCGGCTATACATCGTGCCTCGGAAGCAAGAGAGATGCCACGATGCTAGACGGTCTTGTGTTTCCTGGGCGTGATTCGCATCACCGGGTAATGTTTGCCCCGCCTCGAGCGGAATAATTCTCTGCAGAAAACATTTACAGGGTGGTTCCCTGGTTGGGGTGTCTCCGCAGTTGCCAGCAGGGGTTCTGGCCCGCCTGGGGAAACAAGGACACGGAGCAGGGCAC